>CALCTU010000091.1 GCA_937907045.1 uncultured Alphaproteobacteria bacterium | reverse complement strand
TAGACATGATGATCAATACTTACAAATTAGCACATTTTTGTGCGCCACTCATACATGAAACTGGCAGAAAAAGCGAGAAAAATCGGCTATTTGTCATCCAATGGAACAGCATATAGTTCAAGACGGTGATCCACTAACTTGTATCCAAGCTTAGCGGCTACCTCTTCTTGAAGTTTCTCAATCTCATGATTATGAAACTCTATAATCTTTCCGGTACGCACATCTATGAGATGGTCATGATGCTCTGATGGCAACTCCTCATACCTAGCTCTACCATCCCCAAAATCATGTTTGGATATAATCTCTGCCTCTTCAAACATTTTCACAGTACGGTATACCGTAGCCAAACTTATATTTGGATCTTGTTTTGAAGCACGATTATATATTTCTTCTACATCAGGGTGATCGTCAGCAGCAGCAATGGTTCTTGCCACCACACGGCGCTGCTCTGTCATTTTAAGGCCTTTTTCAGCACATAATTTTTCAATTCTGGTAGTCATAACGGCTTAACTCTATAACATAACCAAAAATTGGATGCAAACTGGTTTTTTAGCTGTATATATTTATCGAAACCTCTGCACAATGCGTTACATTATACAAATACACCCTTTACCCCTAAATTAACAATAAAGGAAAGAACATGAAAATCTTGTTCGTTGCCAACGGAGACGAAAAAGCTAATGGACGGTTCTTTTATAGCCCTGACCGAAAAATAGCCCATGGAATGATTCAAAATGGCCATCATGTTTGGTTCTTTAGCGATCGTGATATTGCTAGAAATTCTACATTTTTCAAGACACGCAAGCTTGGTGTCAAAAAATGTAATGAACGTTTTATTCTTACCTTTAAGAACCTTATTCCAGATCTAGTAGTACTGGGAAATAGTAAAATCATCACCAATTCATCATTAGAAGAAGTAAGAAAAATTCATCCAAGCGTACGTATTATACAATTTAACGTAGATGCTATTTTTAATAAAAATAATGCCCTTAAAATCCTTGATCGCGCACCACATGTTGATGCCTCATTTGTTACTACCGCAGGAAAATCACTCAAGCAGTTTGATACGGAACGCTCAACTACCTACTTCATTCCCAACCCTGTGGACCCATCAATTGAAAGTACTGCAAACTATCTCCGTGACGAATTGAAAAACGATGTGTTTTGTGCCATGCGCCGGGCACGTAAACCCATACCGGAAAGTCCTCGTCATATTATACCAACCCGAATACTTCATGAACTTCCAGACTTACGCCCTTCTTTTCACGGTTTCAACAATGCAGGGGAACTATATGGCGCTGCTTATTTTAAAACATTGTCTGAATGTAAGATGGGCCTTAATTTAAGCCAAACGTTTTCCACCGAATCATTGGAACCGGCCAACAAAGAAGACCTCTATCTTTATTCTTCGGATAGGATATCTCACTACATGGGATGCGGACTATTAACATTTATTGACAGTATATTTGGATATCAGGACCTATTTACTGACCAAGAAATGGTGTTTTACGACTCCTACGATGAACTCATTGATAAGATAAAGTTCTATGCATCCAATAATACGCAACTTCGAAACATCGCCAAAAACGGCTCAGAACGATACCATGCCCTTATGAATAATCAGATTGTTGCACGCTACATGATAGAACGTACTTTTAAGAGCAAACTCCAGCACGCGTATCACTGGGTAACGTAATTATTTACGATGATATCGCAATAACATCACCGGGCCAATCACAGCAAAAGCAGACAATACATGCCATAACCAATGGCTTCCTGTTGCAAATATTGTACACATTGGTAAATCTATTTCTCTGGTAACAAGCGCCCCGGTCATCGTTATGGCACTAATGGCACAATATGGCTTAGCTTTGGATGCAATAGCAGGATGAAACACCATACCTATCATCACCACAACAAATGGAATAAATGCCCCTGAGTGCATGGGTAACCAGGCTTCCAATAATTTACCTGTAAGAACCGACCCAAGTAAACCACCAACTAAGTATGGCATAAGCGAGATGATGCTTGCTTTTCTGGCACTTGCAATATCCATTACAAACAAACTAATCCAGATCACAATACCGGTAATATCTAACCAGAATGTCCACGCAATAGCGGTAGCGTGCCAAATACTGCTGCACACTGTAATTAATAATAACCCATAACGATGCAACCGCGCGGATGAATCATTCCAGAGCCATATTGCTAACACTAAATAAATAAGGTTGCTAAGCGTATTAAGTGGCTGCATCATCATTAACCAACTATTTGCCTCACAAAATGTGAATGCAGGTAATGTTAACATATGAAAACCCTTTCATTCCAAGACTAACCCATTTATGTTTTCTTTTGTTAAACAACATATCAACAGGAAGTCATGTTCATTACATTTGAAGGCGGCGAAGGAGCCGGAAAGTCTACACAAATAGCATTATTAGCCGATTATCTCAAGACAAAGGGTAACCAGGTACTCACTACCCGCGAACCGGGAGGAACACCAAATGCTGAAAGCATCCGACAATTGCTTGTAGAACAACGCGAGGAGGCCTGGGAGCCTATTAGTGAACTCATGCTCTATTTGGCCGCCCGAAAAGAGCATGTCGAAAAGGTCATTTCCCCTGCCCTTAAGCAAGGCACTTGGGTACTATGTGATCGTTTCAGCGACTCAACTATTGCATATCAAGGATATGGTCATGGCTTGGACATTGCATTCATTCAGCAATTAACGAACTTAAGCATGAACCATTTTAGCCCAGACCTTACCTTATTATTGGATATTCCACCTAAACAAGGCGTAGCAAGAGCAAAATCCTGCAGTGGTCAGGAAGTGCGCTATGAACAGATGAACATGGATTTTCATGAACGTGTGCGCCAAGGGTTTCTTGACCTTGCTAGTCAACACCCTAAACGATTCATAACCATTGATGCCACCCAGGATACTGATGCTGTATTTAATAGCATATGCCGTACCATTGACCAGGCTATTGCTTAACCCTCTTACACAACACTATTTTTATCATGAACATGATCAATCTTGATAATTTTTTTCTTCCAAAATCCATATTTTTAGGACAAGACATCTCAAGCCCATGGAGCATTACAGCAAATGCCGAAGAAATTATTCATGCGTTTCTTTCTACGCTTGATCAACAATACATAATCAACAATGGCATTGCGGTTCATCGCGAAGCCACCATTGAAGCGAACGCAATCATAAAACCACCTGTCATTATTGGGCCACGCTGCTTTGTAGCTTCTTTCACCTATCTTCGTGGCGGTGTTTATTTAGAATCAGATGTCATATTAGGGCCTTCTGTTGAAGTAAAATCCTCTTTCATTTTTCGTGAAAGCAAAGCTGCGCATTTTAATTTTATTGGCGACTCCATCATTGGAGATGACGTCAATATTGAAGCAGGTGCAATTCTTGCCAACTATCGCAATGAACTCCCTAAAAAAGAGATTGTCTGTTATTACCAACAACAACACATTCATACCCAAACCAATAAATTTGGATCGCTTATAGGAAGCAATAGTAAAATTGGCGCCAATGCAGTACTTGCACCCGGAACCATTATTGACTCACAATCAGTAGTGCAACGCCTAGAGCTTGTGGACCAACTTCAATAAAAGTTAGAACACATACTGTGTTTAACTAGATTGCCTTTAACTTGCATGATAATTCCGAGGCCATAATAATCAAAGCACAAATACTCATTATGGCAAACCCTGCAACAATAGTGACAACGTTATCTTCATAAAACTGCCCTATCATTGTTCCTGAAATGGTTCCAATAACCGAAGACGTTGATCCAATGAATGCAGCTGCCATCCCTGCTATATTTCCCATTGGCTCCATAGCCAACGCCTTAAGGTTACCAAACATCACGCCAAAACTAAATAATAGTACCATTCCAGACACATAATACACCTCAAATGGTACAGGCATCATTATACCTACACCAAAAACCACTATTGATGTGACAAGCATCACTATTGCTGTGTACAAACAAAGTGTTCGCATGCCGTATTTTTCTACAAGACGCGAGTTAATATACGACGCAAGACCGAATGCCAAAGCCTGAAAGCCAAAATAAACTGCAAACATGTTGCCCACGTTATATTGCACCTGAAAAACTTGTTGTATGGTATTTAAATACCCCATCAAGACACCAAAAATACAGCCCATCGCCAGCGTATATGTACAAGTAATGCGGTTAGAAAGCACAGTCTTCAAACCTTTAATCATTGTCTCAACATTATAGGGAGTACGTCTTTTAGGCGGTAATGTTTCTTCCAAGCGGAAAAATACCCACACCCCAACTACAAGAGCATAGGCTATATAAAATCCAAAAATAACATGCCACGATGTGAAGTGTAGTATGACCTGCCCTAAAGCTGGCGCGATTGCAGGGACCATAATAAAAATAGTCATAACCAATGACATAATCTTAGCCATCTCTTTACCACTATAACGATCCCGTACAATTGATAGAATCGATATATAAGGACCTGAAATGCCAATTCCTTGGATAAAACGACCAATTAACATGGTTGTAATATCCATAGCAGATAAACAAATAATGCTCCCGATAAAATAAAGTATCAGATTTATATATAATATTCTTTTACGGCCCATCGCATCCGACAGCGGACCATTAATCAGTTGGCCAATTGCCATACCGGCAAAAATACAGCTAATAATATATTGTGCTTGATTTGGATGGGACACCTTTAAGTCCTGACCAATAATACCCAGTGCGGGCAGCATTGCATCAATCGAGATAGCAACAACAGACATCAGCACTGCCATTAAGATAATGAACTCTTTTGGACCTGCGGTATTAGGGTTGTTTAATATGTGATTCATTTAACAGTATCCTTACGCTGCCATGGCTAAGAATAATATAGCCGTTGCAATTTTTATTTTCAAAGGCTTGCTTACGGATTCCGCAATTTTGAAAATTACAGATTGAGAGTAAAAATATGGCTCTACGTCAAAAAGGGAGGCATGTTGAACGTAATCTGATATACATAACTTATTGAAACAACATGTATAAAAGGAG
>CALCTU010000090.1 GCA_937907045.1 uncultured Alphaproteobacteria bacterium | reverse complement strand
TTGCATCTGGCCCACCACAAGGATTGCTCACCCTTTCTATTATTGGAGCCATTTGGACTGCGTCATCTATGGTGGAAGGCCTTAGAACCATATTAAATCGCGCATACAGAGTGCGTACGCCACCCGCTTACATTTGGCGACGATTAATGAGCGTTGCACAGTTTTTGTTTATCACAGGTGCTATCATACTTGTAACGTTGCTATTTATTATCACACCCAATATTTTGCATCACATTGAGGCGCTGATCGAACCCGATACCTGGTCTAAAATTGTTGCCATGTTTAAAGAAAGTGAAACCAACTCCTATGGCGGTTGGCACTTTATGCGCTATGCTACTACCACAGTGGTTTTGTTTTCGATGGTTGTAGCCTCTTACCTTATTATTCCTAACACCAAACAACCGCTTAGAGATGTGTTTCCTGGAGCAGTGTTTGTAGTGTTACTATGGGGTATAGCCGGCGCCTTGTTTAGCCAGTATTTAAGTCACTTTGATCAAGTGAATATTATTTACGGCAGCCTTGGCGGTATGATTGCAGCCTTACTTTTCTTCTATATTTGTGCGATGATTTATATCTTTGGTGCAGAATTTAATTATTATGTAGCTAAGGCGCGTGGATTTAAAATTGAAGCTAAAGAATAGCACCTTCCCTTGCCAATTCTGTTAATACTAAAAAAAAACTCTCGAAAACCAAAAGACTTTCGAGAGTTTCTATATCACGATGTTGAAGAAGAATTAGTTCTCCATCATGTTCTTTTTACGCGCTAGTTTACGACGACGACGGTCGGATTCTGCGTTCTTACGTTTTTTCTCTTCAGATGGCTTCTCGAAGTGACGACGTAGTTTCATTTCACGGAAGATACCTTCACGTTGCATTTTCTTTTTAAGTGCACGCAAAGCTTGATCGATGTTATTTGTATGAACTGTAACTTGTACCAAGTAAATTACCTCCCCTCGAGACGTATCTAATATTAACTTAAGTTGCTGTAATAAAATGCAATTGTAGCACACTTTATTACAATAATCAAAGCAAGGCCCAGTTTATGAATGTTTTTAAGTTAAATGTCAACCGCTTATCAAGCCCTTCCAAGCTCATATAAGGGTTTTACTGTAGAATTATTTAGCAATGAGAGTTGATGTTCTGGTAGAACATCAACTCTCATTAGTCCCTTTTGCATTGCCTCACTGCAACCAGCTATGGTGTCGAGTTTAGATTTAACCTGCGGTCCAATTTCGCCAATTGTTCCGCCAGCGCCAACAAATTCAACGCTCTTTGGTAAATTGGTTTGGAGTACATGAAACGCCATCATCGAAATATAGTTGTTAAGCCAATCTGTATTGGCTGTTACAAACCCGTTGGCGCCACCAACTAAAGTGGCAATTTTAAAAGAAAAGTCATAGGGATACGCACCAAAATGATGTGGATCTGGAGAACAAACAACCAACTTAGATTGAAAAGATAAGCTTGGAACATAAAAGCCAATTTTAAATTCTATATTGACATTATTTGCCATATCACCAAGTAGTTGTTTTAGGCGTGCGTGTATGGGCAAGACTAGTCGGTGCTCGTCATTTAAGCGTGGCAATATACATGTAATGGATGGAATAAGTTTATGATTGCTGCGACTCTGGTAAGAGAGCCATTCAGGAATAGCTTCGGCAAGATGCCCCACGTCCGGCAGTGCATCTTTATAGGTACTGCCTACTGTGGTTAGCCAATCATGGCCTGGAAATTGTCTTCTCACAAGATTGCATGCGTCAATATGTGAAATAACTAACCTGCAGTTTCTAAGAGGCCGCGATGCTGTTTTTGCTAACATAAATAGCCCTTTGTTTGGGAAGTCATATTCTGTTAATGTCCGTTAAAATACCACAATTACTCTTCCCTACCTAAGCTTGGCACAGCTTTTTCGAGTAAAGAGACTCTAAATGCTGTATTCGGTGCAATCAAGGACTCATCCATGGTGAACTTGCCATCTTTATCTTTTGTAATGTGACCAACTCTTGGAACTAATACTTCTTCATTGATAGCTTTCGTTACGTTAGGAAATTTTTCAGAGTCAAGTAATAATGATGGCTTAAGTCTTGTGGCTTCATCATTAATTTCAGCCAAAGACATTTTAGGATCACGTTGTGTACCATCATATGTTGCCTTGGCACAGTCATCATGGGTGGTTAGCGTTAAAACAAATGGTTTTTCTTTATTACCCTTTTTTAACGCGCGTGCAGCAAATTCTTCAATTAAATCATGTGTTGTAGTGCTTTCAAGAGAAATAATACCACCAAGATCAGTAATAATATCAGCATCAAGATGCCATAGTTGGTGATACACACGCCTATCAACACAGCAAAGAACCAGTGTTGATTTGGTTAAGGTAGGAACTTCTCCTTCTCTTTCTTCAATATTACACTCAACGTCATTTTTTGTTGCTAGTTCTTGAAAAAAAGTAATGGCTGCTTCTACATCCTCATCACCGCGTTTACCTGTAATAAGAAAAGGCGCTTCTAGACTTTTTATTTGTTCATCGGTTACCTCAAATTTCGTACCTGCAGTTGCAATTACAAGATTAATATCAGGCATGGGTTTTTTCCTCCTTTTTTAATAAACTATTTATTAATGTGATAGCTGTTTTACTGCGTATAGTGCAAAAGCCTTAGCATCCGTACAAAGCGTGAGATTTTTCAGAACCTGTGGCATAACATTAGGTTCCATTTCAATATCTTTTGACCAGGCAAGTGCTTTTTTGTCTCTTCCATAGACATCAGGGCCAAATAATGTTTTAACAGTTACATCGCATCCCTTTGCTTTAAGTGCAGTAGTATATTCATGAACCGAAGCTCTCCCCTCAACCATGTTAAGTCTAGATAAATGATTGGGGTTGATATTGTCTAAATCATCTGACTCCAGTAATCCAATGCTGGCCTCAGAAGTGGTTTCAAGTGTTGCTAGGGGGAGTCTTACAAAAGGATTGATAGCACATGTGGGCGCCTGCATTCCCTTAAGTGCATGATACGCTATTTCATTAAATATTTTAGTTGTACCCGGAAAGCCGTTTTCTGGCAAAAATTGGTGGCTTAATACTCCGGGATAGCGTATGCCAACATACCGCATATCCCAGCGCGCATTGACTTGTGCGCCAAATTCTTCAGAAAAAAGCTTATACTCTTTATACAGACTATCACCTTCTTTGAGCATAACTTCTGAATCTTGTGTAAAAGGATCGTCAGATTCAGAGCCAATCACCGCAACAGAGCTAGGGTTAAAAAAGAGCCGTGTTCCATGTAAGCTTGATAAGGTGGCCAACTCCTCTAGGCCTTGGTGCATGACGTAGTTAGCAAGGTCTGGGTACTTTGAGCATTGCGAGGCAGAAAGCGATGCTAAGTTAAAAACAGTACTAACGCGCACTCCTGATTCATCAAGGTTACGATAAAAGTCACTAATCTGAGGTGAACTTGTAATATCTAGTGAATAGTAGCGGTAAGGATTTTCAAGTGTTGGTGCAGGAATTGGATCTTTGTCAGCCACTAATACATTTTGTGAACCATATTTTTCATCCAGTCTAGGAATGATTCCTGAAGCTATTTTTCCTTTACCACCTACTACTAAAATTCTTTCATGGTAAGTAGTGTCGGCAAGTGTTGCCATTGATCTAGGTGCGTTATTTAGTAAAGTAAGGGTTGGTCTGCATCTAGCTAGTCCTGAAAGTAATGCCTTTGACACAATCACTCCATTATTAAAATTTTATCTAATTACTAACCAGATAAAAAATACTTGTAAAGATGAGATTAATACCATTTTAATAAATTAATTTATGTCAATGGCGTGCAGCCACATGCATACCATATCAATGAAGTGAGATCGGCATACAAGTTTAGTCGGCTGTTACTTTTTAGTAAATGGCATTATTTAGTCGAGCAGTATAATGGTAGCGCGGTCAATCTGTTCGCGGTTGCCCATAGCTTGTACATTAATCCGGCTACTTTCAAGACCAGACTGAATGAGGTGGAGTCTTACGGCAATTGCGCGCTGCAATGATATGCGGCGTGCTGACGTTGCTTGGCCTTCTATGCCTTTAGCATAAGAAATGATCTTAATGCGTTTATCATTATCAGATAAATATTGTTGTATGACCTCTAAAAGTCTTTCTTTGTCAAATGACTGCATATTGGTGGTGTTGCCATCAAAGTTAACGCTTAATAGCTCGCCAGGTGAGATATTGAAAGCCTGCTGTGCAGGTGTAGGCTCATCTTCAGCTTCAGCCGGCATACTAGGCGCCGATGACTGCTTGCTATAATTGCTGGGTGCGTCAATTTTTTCTTCTTCGTTAATATCAATCACCCTTGGCAGTGCATTAGTATTGTATGCAACCTCTTCTGAAGAGGATATAATGCCTTTATTATTCTTAATCGGATCAGGTGAGAGTGTTTCAAGTGGCAAAGGAATTTCTTCCAGTGCTATAGAAAATTCTTTGGGCTCACTCACCGTAGATGAAGCTTCATCATCTTTTGGTTTATCATTATCACCATCTTTATTATCAATACTTACATCCAAATTATTAGAGGCTACAGCTTCTTCCTGAATAGAATCATCCGCACTGCTATCTTCAACAACCTCTTTGTCTTTACTGCCAAACCATGCACTCATAGATTCAAGCAAAGACGGTTCTTTAGCGTTTTCAAGTTTTAGTTGTGGCGTTGGAACGCCACCTGGTTTAACTGACGGAGGAGTTTTGAGTGCCGCCAACAGCTCTTGATTATCCACCTCTTCACGCACCTTTGTTTCTTGATGTGTGTTTTGAGCTAATGGCAAGTCCTCGTTTTTTTGTTTTTCTTCACGCTTTAAAGGAGCTTTATTTTCCTGTGGAGGCAAGATAGTGACAATTTCAGTAGATGAGGAAGGTTTTTTTATGGGCATTACCGCCGCGTCAATTGTCGCTTCTTCCTTTGGCAATGAAATAACCGCAACATCTCTTTCGTCACCAATTACTGGGTTTGTATCATTATTGTTCCGTGCTATCTGTTTTCTTTTTACCTTACCTGGCTTTTCTTGAGGAAGTGGAATGTTCAGTAATTCGTTATTATCAACAACATTTGGAAGGATAATTTGAACTTCTTGTTGCGACCGTGATTGCAATTGCGTAGACGCCCATTCTGGCTGCTCCATAGGCCTGCGACGTGCAGTTTGTGCCTTATCTTTCTTTTGGTAGACAACTGTTAGAGAGTCTTTATCAAATTTTTTCAATGAGTTATCAGCCAAAGCCTCGTCGGTAGATACAATATCCTTCTTATCCTCTTCTTTTTTAAGTTTTTCTTTCTCTTTTTTAGTGTTTTTTTCTGAACTTCCAAAAAGAGATGCAAAGAAAGACGGACTCTCTATAACTTCGCTTGCCTTAGGAGGATTTACGTCATCATTAGTTTCATTCATTGACACTGGAGGTTCAGATTGTTGAACCTGGTCAGCTATCTCTGCATCTGACCCGCCCAGCCAATCATCTATTGCTTCTGCACTATCATCATCGTGCGTGCTATCTGTATCTTCTTGAGCAACATCCACCACCTTAGTGTCTTGCTCTTGTTGTTCCTTACGCTGAACTTCCTGTTCTTGAGGTGGCGCTACAATGACATCTAGATTAGGGATGTCGGTTAGTTGAATTTTTTCCTGTTGTATCTCTGGCTTAGTTTCAGTTAGCTCTTTTGGTGCAACCACTTCATCAATGATCACAGTATCTTCTTGTACTACTGGCGTAGGATTATTATGTTCTTGAACGTTCACATTACCAGGAAGCTTAACCATTTGCTCCTGTTCAGGCGCAGGAAGAGGCTCTGGTGAAGGTTCTT
>CALCTU010000089.1 GCA_937907045.1 uncultured Alphaproteobacteria bacterium | reverse complement strand
TTCTGCTATGCAATTTTCGGTGGTGGCAGAAGATGGGCAGTGGTTACAAGCTGGTGATCCCTTGTTACAAGGGATCGGTAATGCTCGGGATGTATTGGCGGCAGAGCGTGTGGCGCTTAATCTTTTGCAGGTTATGTGTGGTGTGGCAACAACGGTTAGAAAGTTTGTTGAGGCTGTTGAAGGCACGGATGTTAAAATTTTGGATACCCGCAAAACAATTCCTGGTTTAAGGCCCTTGCAAAAATATGCATGCACTGTAGGTGGTGGGTATAACCATCGTTATTGTTTGGATGATGGTATCTTGATTAAAGATAATCACATAGGATTGTCAGGTTCAATTACACAGGCTGTTACCGAAGCTAAAGCATCTGCGCCACATGGCATGAAAGTTCAGGTGGAGTGTGATACGCTTGAGCAAGTTAAAGATGCACTTGTAGCGGGTGCAGATATGCTTTTGTTAGACAACATGTCGCCTAAGATGCTAAAGCAGGCGGTAGAAATTGTGGCAGGTAGTGTTCCTCTGGAGGCTTCTGGTGGGGTGACGCTGGATACGGTTGGTGCAATTGCCCATACGGGGGTGGGTTATATTTCTGTTGGATCCATGACATCTTCGCCAATGCATGTGGATATTGGTTTGGACATATACCGTGCATAAATAATAATGTCTGCAACTTCATTCACAAGCAGTATAGTATGATTTGTTTTGATGGTATTTGTATTTTTTCTTTGAAAAAACCTCTAAATGATGTTTTACTTAACTGTAGAAACAGCCAAGGAGGACACCTTAATGGATCTAGAATATTTTACTCAAGATTGGATTGATACCCAAGAACGCCGTATTAGTGCTAAACTTATTCATTTGTGCGAAGCTATGGAGGTTTCACCTCTAAAATTGTCACAAGCTACTGGAGAAGATATTAAGGATGTTCGAGCCTATTTTAGATATACAAAGCCAGTGCCAGCGGCGGTAGTTGCCAAGACCGCTAAAATGTTGCAGGTCGATGTCGATTATTTTTACCAAGATTCAATGTGCATGGAGCTGACTGCAAATCGTCAGGTGATGCGACTGCCTGAATGTGTGCAATAGCTACGTTAACCAAGCGGATTTGCTGTTATTAAGGCTATGATTGCGAAGCAAAATACTCTATGGTGCGCAAAAATCTAGTGTAGGATAAGGGCTAACCGCGTAATCCTTGGATGTTATTTTTATACTCACCGGAGTTTCCTTTGAACACTGCAGAGCCAGCAACCAGTACATCTGCGCCGGCGCTAATTGCCTCTTTGGCGGTGGTTGGGTTAATGCCACCATCTACTTGTAAGTCAATGGCGCGGCTGTGGTTGGCTATCATCTTACGAATATGGGATATTTTAGGAAGTTGGGAACTTAAAAAAGATTGTCCACCAAATCCTGGATTCACGGTCATTACCAGCACAAGATCAACTTTGTCCATAACATATTCTATTGTGTGTGCTCCGGTAGAGGGTACCAAAGACACGCCGGCTTTCTTTCCTAAAGAACGAATAGAGCTAAGTGTGCGATCAAGGTGAGTGCAGGCTTCTGCATGTACGGTGATGATGTCGGCACCGGCATTGGCAAATTGTTCAATATAGTGATCGGGGTTTTCAATCATTAAGTGAACATCAAAAGGAAGATCACTATGAGTACGCAATGATTTAACCACATCTGGTCCAATCGTAATGTTGGGCACAAAATGCCCATCCATGACGTCAATATGGATATAGTCTGCTCCCGCATTGGTAATATCTCGAATTTCTTGACCTAGATTAGCAAAGTCTGCCGATAAAATAGAGGGGGCAATGCGAAGGTTAGTATTTGTCATAGGGTGCTCATAAAGTGTTTTGAGTCCAATTTTATATCCATTCAAAAAAATGAGTATAGAAAGAATGAACTATAGGGTGAAAGCAAATAAAAAGCAAGAAATCTGGTGGGTTTCAAAAGTTGGCACGGTGTTTGCATTATCAAGGGTGTAAATCTTTTTATGTATTATTTTGGTTATTTATGAATCAGTCAACACTACAATCATTAGCCGGCGCCAATAAGGGCTTGCAGCAGCTATTGGGAAAAAGTTTCCATGCTGCTGATCCATTGGCTAGCTTGCAAAGTAGTGTTTCATTTGAATCATTGTTGGCTTCGCAAGAGGCAAATGTTGCCCAATATGATCGTTCATCAAATGGTAATGTAAATAATAACCGGGCAGATAAGAATGCTATCGAACCGCAACGTTTGCGTCAAAATGATGATAATCGTAGGCAAGTTCAGCAATTTGAAGGTAAGCAACAAGTAGATGTTGGTTCCACCTCGCCACAAATTCGTGATGACCGTAAAGATGTTCGGATACGACAAGATGCTCCAGGTGGTGTTCAGGCTAATAAGTCGCAATCTGTAAATGCAAATGCGCAACCAGAAAATAATAATGACCAGGCACAAACTGTTCAAGGTCAAGCAGAACAAAAAGAAGACTTAACCACAGGGCAAGCACAAGTTGCTGCGGTAGTTGATACCGGGCAGGCACAATTGGTGCCAACGATGGTACAAACCTTGTTAGATCAGGGTTCGGATGCAGTGGTTGGAGCGCAAATAACTGCTGATACTCAAGTTGTATCGGCTTCTGAGTTTGTTGAGGCAGGATTGGCTGGCGTAGGTCAGGCACAATTGCTTCAATCGTCGGGCGATGCTTTGCTTAATCAAGCAGGTGGTGCGGTGGCAGGTAGCCAGCCGACAACTAATATTCATAATGTTGCTGGCCAAGCAAATCGTGAAGCTAATGTGATTAGTCAGCCGTTGTCAGCTACAAATTTTCTGGTCTCGAGTCAAGTAACTGAGATACAGAATGTTTCTGTATCTGCGTCTGCTGTTGGTCAGGACGTGGATATCGCTCAGCCTCATCAGCAACAAGTTGCAAATGCCGGAATGCAACAATTTGTACAAGAAGCTAAAGAATTCTCGCGCCATCCCCAAGCTGCTAATCAGGCTGCAGATGGTAAAGAGGCAGCTGCCGCAAAAGTAGATGGTGAACAACCAGCATCTCATGTTCAGCAGCCTCAGCAATCTAATAGTAGTCAGCATATACAGCAGCAATTATCGCCATTAGCACAAGCTTTGTCTGGTCAAGGTAAACAATCGCAAGATCAACAAGGTGGGCAACAACAGTCGCAAACTTCTAATATTGCCGGAATAGCCGGCAAACTTAATACCGGATCGGGTGTTAAGACAGACCAATTCCTTGATCGCGTTCAAACAATGAACGAACGATTGACTACCAATCGTTTTGGGGATGCCAAACAAGTTATGGCGCAAATAAAGTTTGGTGTGGCAAACCAGGTAGGTAAGGCCGATAAAATAACAGTGCAGTTATTTCCTAAAGATTTAGGCAGGGTGGAAATACAAATGCAGCAAGTTGAGGATGGGAAAACACATGTTAAGGTGATGGCCGAGCGTGCTGAAACTCTCAACATTATGCAAAAAGAGACAGATTCGCTGTCAAAAATTTTACAAGATAGCCTTAAAACTCAGAGTGCTAATTTGAGTTTTAGCTTCCAAGAAAACGATCAACAACAATTTTCAGGTGAAGGTGGTAATAGCTCCTTGGTAGTTGCTCAGGAAGAGGAGCTAGCAGATGAAGAGTTGGTATTAGAGGCTGGAGTTCAGCCTTATCAAATTGGACAGGTAGTGTCGTTAGATAGCTTGGATATTAAGGTATAGAGGAGGTCAATATGTCTACTATTACATCAAGCACACTTTTAAATCAGACGCAGAATCAAACAGAATCAGGTTTAGATAGGCAAGAATTGTTTGAAAGCACGGACGATTTTTTGCAAATTTTTATTCAGCAGCTTAAAAATCAGAATCCTTTGGAACCAATGAAAAGCACAGATTTCATTGACAGTATTAGTCGTTTGGCATCGGTAGAGCAATCGGTTAATCAAAGTGCGCATCTAGAAGAGTTAAAAAACCTCATTAAACAGCAAACAGGCGATTTAACTTCTGGCATTGGGTATCTTAATAATTTGATAGAATACGCTTCCGATATTGTAACATTGGAAGGAGGAGTAACCGGTTTCTATTACGAACTGCCGCAGGATGTGGAGGTTGAAACCGTTGAGGTGCGCATCGAAGGTATTGATGGCACCCTAGCTTACAGTGGAACTGGTTTAACCCAAACCGGAGTAAAGCATAAATTTGGTTGGGATGGTAAAGATGAGTTTGGTCAGCAATTAAATGATGGTTTGTACAAGGTAACAGTGACGGCCATTCCTAAAGGAGATGGAGCTACGCCCATTGCTATCGACACATCGGCTATTGGTGTGGTTACTGGGGTGGAAAGTCAAGCTGATGGAAGTAATTTATTGATCATTGGTAATAGTACGGGTACGGACGCGATGGTACCTCAAGATAGTGTGTTGTCTGTTTCGGTGCCGGTGCAAACCCAGCAAACAAGTGATGCTGAGCAATCAGATAATTTTGAAGAGCTTTTGGAACAGTTAATTAGTCAAAATTTTTAATATTTTGAAACAGAATAGACATTGTATTTTTTAAACAACGTGTGGGACAGTTTTTAACAGGGAGTTATTATTATGGCAGGTTTGGAATCAGCATTAGGTGCAGCAAACTCAGGTCTAGTGGCAATGAGCCAAAAAATCGCTCAAATTGCGAATGATATCGCGAATGTGCAGACGGTTGGTTACAAAAGTTCGGAAGTTACGTTTAGGTCGTTTGTGACTGGGTCCGGTAATAATAGTTCCGGTGGTGTGAATTCAACAACACGTCAAAATGTTGGCGAGCAAGGCCTTATTGAGGCTACAGGAAGAAATACCGATATTGCTATTTCGGGCCAAGGGTTTTTCTTGGTACAAGATTCAGCAGGTTCGTTGCATCTTAGTCGTGATGGTACGTTTTCGATCGATAAAAACGGAAATTTAGTTAATGCCGCAGGCTTTAAATTATCGGCATGGCGTTTGGATAGTGAGGGCAGGTTACCTGGAGCCAGTGGCAATACGCTTAATACAAATCCAGCTGAATCTACAGATAGTATTGAATTGGTGGACGTGGATACTGCAAGTAGTACTGCAACGCCAACCTCTAAAGTGGAATTTGGTATTAACCTTAACGCTAATGAAACAACATTCCAGGGTGCAACTGCTACCATTGAGTTTGATACTACTTCAGGGGTTAATAATAGTTTGGCACAAGGCGATATTATTGTGCCTATTACGTCATCAACCAATTCTTTTATGGAAGGTGATACGTTAACATTTACTTCTAATAGTTCGGCTTCAACATTTACGTATGGTGGGTTTGCACGCTCACGATTGATTGATGCGACCAACACTATATTTAGTGCTACTTCTACCTCTGCTACTTTTAGTACGGGCACGGTGGCGTCTAATCAAAATTCTTTGGCCAATGGTGACAAGTTTACCATTACAACCACTGCTTCTGGTACGGCAACGTTTGAGTATAAGCAAACTTCGCCATCTACAGCCTCGGGCGAATTTAATAGTATTGATACGTTGGCAACGGCAATTGATGGTACGACTGGTTTAACTGCACGTGTACAAGGTGGTGTGCTTTATGTGTCATCAACTGATGCAACTGAAGCAATTACTTTTGCAGATGTTAATAGTAGTAATCTTCATAAAGAATTGGGATTTAGTAATGTATTGGCTGGGACAGATAGGTTTAATACGGTAGAAGGCTTAAAAACATTGGTTAATAATAAAAGTGACCTCAAGGCAAGTGTAAATAATCCGACCTCTGGTGCTTCGATTGATATTTTCTCGAAAGATCCCTTGCAAACGCTTACCATTACCAAAAACGAAGATTCCGCAACGGTTAATATGGTTTCGGCTGAAAATGGTAACAATACTCCCACAACATTAATTGTTAACCCATCGGGTCAAAGTTTGGTGGGTACGTCTATTGTGTTAAACAACTTGTCAAGCAGCGGTACGGTGACAGCAACCTATGGTGGTGTTGCGATTAGTGATACTATTTCTTCTTCAAATACTATGTTTAGTGCATCAAGTATTTCTGCTACGTTTACTGGTCTTACCACCGCTGATGGTATTCGTTTATCTTCTGTGGTTAGTGGTACAACTGTGGATACAGACTTTACTTATGCTGCATCGCCAAGTGCAGGTGGTGGAACATTTAATAGTTTAGCGACACTTGCAGCAGCCATTGATGCGGACTCAAATTACCGTGCTCGTGTAGAAAATGGTAAATTATATGTAGCCCATGTTAATGCAGATGAAGACATCACATTTACTGATATTGATGCATCGGGTATGCTAGCTCACCTTGGCGGAACGTCAATTAATGTCACAGATTCAGGAGCAGCTACACGCTTTGCTTCAATTACAGAGCTTAGAACCATTATTAATGCGGATGCAGATTTTTCTGCAACTGCTGCCTCTTCTGGGGCTGGTTCGACCTTTACAATTTCTGGGCTGTCGAGCTCAACAACAGTGGCCATTTCGATTGATGGAACCTCTAATGATACGTTAATCAAGGAATTAGGATTAACCGATGGCGGAGGGACGAACGACAATGCCGTGGGGGATGGTTTCTTTAGGGAGTTTGGTTTAAGTTCTGTGGTGACAGCTGCGGATGCGGATGATGCAGCAGAAGTTGCTGTAACCTATAGTGCATCAGACTCCACCAAAAATATGGCTGGAGGTAATGTTACGCCGCACTTCTCCCGTAATATCTCAATTTTTGATTCATTGGGTACGGGGCATAATTTTAGGGCAGGTTTCTTGAAAATTGGAAGTAATAAGTGGGCAGTTGAGCTTTATGCTCTAAATGATAGTACCACAGGATTAAATACGGTTACCAATTCTGATGATGGACAGGTAGTCACTGGTACCATTGAGTTTAATGGTGATGGTACCCCAGCCTCATTTAGTGGAGGAATAGCCTCGGAGTTTACGATTCAGTGGAATGCGGATGTGTCAGATGCGGTAGATAGTGCTGTGACACTTGATCTTGGTACCGCAGGCTCGCCTGAGGGTACAGAAAATGCTTCGGTGATTGCGCAAACCGATGGTTTGCAGCAGTTTAACTCCAACTATAACGTATTCTTTGTGGAACAAAATGGTGTTGCTGCGGGTCAGTTTACCGGTATTGAAATTTCTGAAGATGGTACTATTAGTGCGAACTTTAGTAATGGTCAGACCAAAGCAATTTACCGAATACCACTAGGAACGGTGGCAAATGCGAATGGATTAAAGGCGGTATCAAATAACGCCTATGTGTCAACGCAAAGTTCCGGTGAGATTAACGTTAGGCAGACAAACCAAGGTGGTGCGGGACAGTTTTCTGCAGCCTCACTGGAAGGTTCAACGGCAGACTCCTCTGGAGGATTGACCGAGACCATTAGTGTGGAAGCTGCCTATGGTGCCAATGCGGTGATTATTACCGTTGCTCGGGATATGCAGGATCAGCTGAATCAGAGGCTGTAATCAGGGTAGCTGTATCTAAGTGATACCTAATCTTAGTGATGTTTATGATGAGGTTATTACTAAAAATATTGCTATAGCTAGCATTGAACGCCAGTTTCTACAGTTTTTAGTCCAGTAATTAGAAACATTAAAACTAACATGAGGAAGAAAAGTAGACCCCCGCTTTCGGCGCGCAGGAAGCTGCTTGCGAGTGTGGCTGGGGCTAATCGTTGGAAGAGATTTATTTTACGATGCTGCTGCAGGGAGTAATGAGAAAGAATCTGATGCTTTGCATGAACATAATATGCGTGACACTATAATATTTTTTTGAGTTATGAGTGGATGCTCATCTTGACTCCAAAATTGCATATGATTATAAAGTGAGCAATATAGATTAAGTTGATTCTAATATAAGAGTTTTATGATGTACGGAGTAGTTGCAGTCCTGAATCCCGCCCTTGCTTTAACAAGCTCATTTCCATTATTAGCTGTTGCTGCTGCTGCATTTGCGTCCCAGCCAACTAATTCATTGGATGCTGTTGTGGTCAGAGGGGCCGAAGGTGAGAAAAGAGCAAAAGAAGCCATGCGTAGTGAAATTTTAGAAATTGAAAATATTAACGATTTACAAAGGTTAATAGAAGAATACATAGCGCAAGAGATTGGTTCAGATATTATTGAATTTGCAGAAAAAAGGTTCCAAGAGCTTGTAGAGATTATAGTTGATAGAAATAATGTAGGTGAAGAGAGTAGTTCATCGGACACTTCTGTTGAAGTTATAGAAGAAAATCAACTATATGATGATCCTTATGATAGTCCGTTAATAAAAGCAATTAATAGAAATGACGCAGAAGCGTTAGAGGTGCTTTTAAAGCAAGGTAAAAAACCAGACTTACGATATGCTTTTACTGGATTTGGAGACAATGATACAGATCCAAAAATACTAGATTTGCTAGATAAATATGACGCTCTTCCTGAAGGTGTATCCTTATCGACATTAAAATTTACTTTATTTGCAATGGGAAATTCTAGGATTACAACTGAAGATTTTTTGAGCAAACCTGATCTAAATCTTAATGGCATTCCTCAAAAAAGAAGTCCAATGACATTTTTTGTTCGATCTGGAAATATTAATTATGTTGCATTTCTTATTAGAGAAGGTGTTCAAGAACGTCCTATTGATTATGTTTTTTCTGGCGTGCATCCTGCTTACTTTATGGGGTGCGATCTTCTGGATATAGGTGAGTTTAAACAAAGGGTATCCGATAATTTAGCGGGCAGAACTGAAAGGTTACCTAGATTAGAATATCAATGTAAAATGGCAGAGTTGTTATTATCTAATCCAACTGAGGAATTGGATAAGGTTTTTGAGCAAGAAAAAGACTGGTTGTATCATCAGAACAGGTTTCTAACATTATTTGCATGGGCTGCAAAGAATAATAGAGCAGATCTTCTAGATCTTTTTTATTTTAAAAAATTATTTCAGGAAGATAAGAGTTCAGCAAAAGAAGCTGTAGTTGTGGCAGCTGCATTTAGCTCAAAAGAATTTATAGTCAAAGCAATTCAAGAAAATCTTCTTGATGAAAGTGATATAAGAAAGGTTGCTACTATAGCTGCGGCTAGTGATGATATTGATCTATTGGGTACTTTAATTAAAATTCATTTTGAGAAAGAAGAAGGAAATCTTCTGGACGCAAGGGATATAAGAAAATCTGATAGTAAAGCCGTAGCTAATAATGATGTGGGTCTATTGGCTACTTCAATAAAAACTCATCGTGAGAGAGAAGAACTTGAAGGTAAGCAAGCTTTACCACAAACTACTCGAAAAGTTTCAGGTATTTATTATATAGAAAGTACTCACGGCCCTATGTTTTGGTCTGTACGAAATGGTCATAAAAGTACAACCGAACTCTTACTTAAATTTGGAGCATCTCCTAATAAAGTTACAGATAATTTTATGGGTGCTAGTTATCTTCAAGTTGCCGCTGCTTGTGGTCATATAGGTGTTATGGAACTTCTAATGTCTTATGGTGCTGATATTAACCACCAACATAAATTGGGTGGAACGGCGCTGCATAGCGCTGCTTATAGAAATAAACTAGAAGCTCTTGAAATGCTTATAAAAGCTGGTGCAGATACGGAGTTAACCAATTATGAAGGCCAGAAAGCACTAGATACTATTAAGGATGAGGTGGTGCGTCAAAAAGCACAAGAAGCTGTCGCTAATAGGTTAGAAGAAACACTATCTCGTCCACCTTCTAATTTTGTAGAGTACATTCGGAGGCAATGTTTAAGAATGGATCTGACGTGCATTGGCGCTTAACAATGCCAATGCGGTGATTATTACCGTTGCTCGGGATATGCAGGATCAGCTGAATCAGAGGCTGTAATTGGTCTTGGTTGTACTGGTGCCAAAGTTAGAATTGTTGCTGGTTTGGTTGGATTTTCATCCATTTGGTTTAAGTCTACAGGAGGTTCTTCTTGAAAAAGCAGTGTTGTAACAGTGGTCATTACTCCAAAAAACGTAACACCGACTCTTCCGCTTGCTCCTTTATATCTATGGGGCTCTGTTGCCACTTTTTTAACTGCAGCTATAAATGGTAGTGGTTTTTTCGCATCGGTGCAGTAAGTTTGTATAATTGATAGCGGGGTAAGTGACCAATTTACAAATGTAGAAATGACAGCAGTTGCTCCGGCAACTTTTAATTTGTCATTTCTATCTAATATTGGTTTGTCTCCTTGAACCCATGTTATGATATATGGCTTGGAAAATGAAACTGTGGCTAGTAATGGTATTGTCCTTAACATTCCAGAGGCTGTCGTGTCTTTTGTGTAGTAAGATCCTACTGCTTCAATAAAGGATGTATTTTCCCATGTTTCTAAGAAACCGTGGTAAGGTACTCCGTGTATTTTTGCGGAAGCTCTTCGCATTGCAGCAACTTCCAGGCCAAGTGCTAGAAAGTCACCAAATGTTAATGCTCCAAAGGTTGCCAATGATTGTGAAGTTTGGTCCTTTGGTGCCCAGTCTTTTGCTACAGGTGCAAGAAAGGTTCTGGCTAGGGTTCTTGTGGCCAGTTGGCCGGCGGTTTGTGACCATCCTTGGGGGCGGTTTAAAAATGCCATCAGGCCAGGTGATGGTTGACCGGCGGGTACTTGTTGTAAACGTATTTGTGCTGTTCTGGCCCAGGCATACGCAGGTGAATATGCAATTCCTACACCCAGAGGTATAGCTACATTATTCCATAATGTGAAACTGCTTGGAGCAGCTGGGGCCGAACTGGCATATTCTTTTCCCATAAACGTTTTTTAGCCTGTATCCTAGTGTTAATAAATTAAGGAGCGCTAAGCTAATGACTCTTGTGGTGATATTCAAGAACTTTTTCCTTGACCTTTACCCCAAACTCGCTACCGTCCACACCTGTTATTAAAATCTGATAAGGATACACGCGATGTTAGCAACGGTTGCACGCAAATTATTTGGATCTGCCAATGATCGGCTTATTAAGCAATTTATGAAGGAAGTTGAACATATTAACGCTCTGGAGAGCGAATTATCTGAGCTGACAGACGATGCACTAAAAGCCAAAACACCCGAACTAAGAGCCCGATTGGAACAAGGCCAGACACTTGACGATATTTTGGTGCCAGCATTTGCAGTTGCAAGAGAAGCGGCTAAACGCGTTATGGGCATGCGTCATTATGACGTACAGCTTATTGGTGGTATGATTTTGCATCAAGGTAAAATAGCTGAAATGGGTACAGGTGAAGGTAAAACCTTGATGGCAACATTGGCTGTATATTTGAATGCTTTAACTGGCAATGGTGTGCATTTGGTAACGGTGAATGATTATTTGGCTAAACGTGACGCGCAGTGGATGGGACAATTATATGAATTTTTAGGACTTACCGTAGGGTGCATTGTTCATGACATGGATGGTGATGAACGTAAACGTGCCTATGCTGCGGATATCACTTATGGTACTAATAATGAATATGGTTTTGATTATTTGCGTGATAATATGCGTTTCGAAAGAACGGATATGGTCCAGCGTAAGCACGTATTTGCGATTGTTGATGAGGTGGATTCTATTTTAATTGATGAGGCTCGTACTCCGTTAATTATTTCTGGTCCTACAGAAGATAATTCTCAGTTATATTATGTAATTGATAAGCTTATAAAACACATTACAAAAGACGATTATGATTTGGATGAAAAAGCCAAATCGGTGACTCTTAATGATGATGGGACAAACAAAGTTGAAGATTTGTTAAAAAAAGAAGGGCTAATTGAACAAGAAAGCTCAATGTATGAATTAAGCTCTATTTCTTTGGTGCATCACATTAATCAGGCGCTGCGTGCACACGTGCTCTTTACGAAAGACAAAGACTACATTGTGAATGAAAATCGTGTGATTATTATTGATGAATTTACTGGACGTATGATGGAAGGGCGTCGGTATTCAGATGGCTTACATCAGGCGTTGGAGGCAAAAGAAGGTGTGCCTGTGCAAAATGAAAACCAGACTTTGGCATCCATTACGTTCCAGAATTACTTTAGGCTATATGATAAGCTAGCGGGTATGACTGGTACTGCAATGACAGAAGCTGGTGAGTTTTCGGATATTTATAAGTTGGATGTTGTGGCTGTTCCTCCTAATGAGCCAATTGCACGAAAAGATGAGGATGATGATATTTTCCGTACCGCACAAGAAAAATACGATGCCATTATATCTGAAATACAAGACTGCCAAGAAAAGAAACAACCAGTGTTGGTTGGAACTGCCAGTATTGAGATGTCAGAACATGTCTCTAAGTTGCTGAAAAAAAATAAAATAAAGCATGAGGTTCTTAATGCTAAACAGCACGAAAAAGAGGCGTATATTATTGCTCAGGCAGGAAGGCCAGGTGCAGTGACAATTGCAACCAACATGGCAGGTCGGGGTACGGATATTATGCTTGGTGGCAATCCAGATATGTTGTTAGAGCAGGAATTACAAGCGTCGAAAAAAGACATCGATGTGCTGAAAGCAAAAATTAAGCAGCAAGTACAAGACGATAAGCAAACTGTACTGGATGCAGGTGGTTTGTATGTATTGGGAACTGAACGTCACGAAAGTAGGCGTATTGATAATCAGTTAAGGGGAAGGTCAGGGCGTCAAGGAGACCCTGGGCGTACAAAGTTTTTTCTATCATTAGAAGATGATTTGATGCGTATTTTTGGTTCTGAAAAAATCAGCGGTATGTTGAAACGTTTGGGGCTTGATGAAGGTGAGTCCATTGCGCACCCGTGGATTAGTCGTGCCATTGAAAAAGCTCAAATGCGTGTTGAACAAATGCACTATGAGGTTAGAAAGAATCTTTTAAAATTTGATGATGTAATGAATGACCAGCGTAAGGTTATTTATGGACAACGTATCGAATTGATGGAAGCAGACGATGTTTCGCGAACTGCTAAAGATATGATTGATGATATAAGTGAGTCAGTCATTTTAAGTCATGTGCCACCCAAATCATATCCTGAACAATGGGATTTAGAAGGTTTGGAACAGCAAATTTTTGCTACGTTTGGTGTTCGTGCGCCGGTACAAGAGTGGGCCAAAGAAGAAGGGGTGGCTGATCAAGAGCTTTTAGGTAAGCTTGATGAGCAAATAGATGCACTAATGGCTTCAAAAGAACAGCGTTATGGTGCTGGCATGATGCGTCTTGTGGAAAAGAAGATATTATTGCTGACGCTTGATCAGCAATGGAAAGACCATTTATTGACGCTTGATCAGTTAAGGCAAGGTATTAGTTTGCGTGCCTATGGGCAGAAAGATCCACTTAATGAATACAAACGTGAAGCTTTTGTGTTGTTTGAAGAGATGCTTGGTCAATATAAGCAATTGGTAGTGGAACGTTTAACGCATATGCAGTTGGCGAGTGAAGATGAAATGCGGGCGCAACAAATTCAGAGCATGATGCCAAGTCAGCAGGTGATGGTGGAGAGTCGAGAAGATGTTGGTATGAAATCGCAAGAAAAAAGGCCAGCTCAATTGGGACCGGTTATTAAGCGTGTAAGTGCTGGCGAGCGTGATCCTGCTAACCCTGAAACGTGGGGAAGGGTGTTGCGCAACGAGCCATGCCCATGTGGTTCGGGCAAAAAATATAAGCAGTGTCACGGAAAATTATAAATTATTCTAGGACCAAGGATTAATAATTCTAACATTGCTACTGCGTTGTAAATAAGGCTGACCTTTGGCTTTATTTATGATTGGTGTACGGGTGGAAAATCTTGAGAATCTACATCTTGAGCTGAATGTAGGATTCGTACAACGACCATGCTATTGTCGATAATACGAAAATAAAAGCATCGTTTGCGATATGGAAAGCCTCTCAAACCAGAACTAACATTATCACGTGCAGAGCCGGGAACTCCGTTGTTTGCCAAATAGAATAACTTGTTCACTAAATCTCTAATGAATAATTTTGCTGCTTTGGGGTTATCTTTACAAAGATAATTGTATATCTGCTTAAGATCGTTTCTAGCAGTATCTGTTAATACAAGGTTAAATGACGACATGCCTCTTTAACTGGTAATATCATTAAATAAATCGTCAGTTTTTTCGTACTTATGTAAAAGTCCAGACGCAATATCCGCATCACCTTCTGCAATTTGTGCTCTTAGCCGCTGAATTTTCTTACTGATTTCATAGTCTTCCAAGAGTCTTAGGCCGGCACGAACGACTTCTGTTTTATTGCCAAACCTTCCATCTTTTACCATACTTGCGATAAAATGCCTGTCATGCTCTCCAAGTGCGAAGCTACTATTCTTTAAATTCTCCGACATAAACCAAACCTCTGGGATGAAATAATAATAGTTAGTGTATAGTTATTATTTTATTCCTTTGCTATTGATAAGTCAAGTATTGCGCTTAGGTGTCACTTGGGCTAAACGCTTGCTTAAGCCTGCACAAAATTGCTACTGCGTTGTAAATAAGGCTGCCCTTTGGCTTTATTTGCGATTAGTCTAGTATATGACATTATATTATTTTTTCTTTGACATGTACCCCTGTTTTCATTTATAGATACGCACCGCATTTCTAACCGATTTTTGCTGTTTTTTACGTGGGTCTGTAGCTCAGCTGGTTAGAGCGTCCGGCTGATAACCGGGAGGTCGGAAGTTCAAGTCTTCCCAGGCCCACCACCGACACGCTCTTCGAGCTTCGGGTGGCTTACGCCAGTAAGACGCACGAAGTCGATTAG
>CALCTU010000088.1 GCA_937907045.1 uncultured Alphaproteobacteria bacterium | reverse complement strand
CAAATTCTTGAAGAAGGTTTAAAGGCACATAACATTGCCAATACCACAGAACAAAAACAACAGCTTATTCACCAAACGCTTGAGCAGGTTGGACTAAACGCCACAATGACCCATCGTTATCCGCATGAATTTAGTGGTGGACAACGCCAACGTATCGCCATTGCCAGAGCACTTATATTAAAACCCAAACTCATTATCTTAGATGAACCAACATCAGCACTTGATGTGGTATTGCAACTCCAAATCATCAAACTACTTAAGCAACTCCAAACCGACCATAAAATAGCATATATTTTTATCAGTCACGACCTACGAGTTCTCAGAGCTATGTGCCACCGGATTGCTATATTACATCATGGAAAAATTGTCGAAGAAAACGTTACAAAAACATTATTTGCATCACCACAACATCATTATACCAAAGAACTGCTTGACGCAGTTAGCTAGCTCGAATGGTCTGATGTAAGATGCTTAAATACATCCTCCAGGTCCGCTTCTTTAATCGAAATATCCTTAATGACTATTTTTGCATCACAAATAGCTGCCAAAATATCCGCAACACTATCTTTATTACTTTGATAGGTCACTTCAAGCTGGCCATGCTCATTCAGCAATGCTTGCCATATATTTAATTGCTCTGGTATGGTATTGATTGGATCAGATGGTGTAACCACGATACATTTTTGATCAATGGTCTGCATCAAGTTACGCTTTTCGTCATTAGCAATAACCTTACCATGATTAATCACAGCAATACGGTCACAAAGCTCTTCTGCTTCTTCCAAATAATGGGTAGTCAGCAAAATGGTTGTTCCCTCTTTATTAAGCTTTAATACATATTCCCATAATTGCTCACGTAACTGGACATCAACCCCTGCTGTAGGTTCATCCAATACCAATACATCCGGAGAATGCACTAAGGCTTTTGCAACAAGCAATCTTCTGCGCATACCACCTGATAAACTTCTGGCAGGAGCGTTTGCTTTTTCAGCAAGACCAACAGCCTCAATAATTTCATCAGTTCTGCGCTTCTTTTTTCTCACTCCATAGTAACCAGCCGTATTTTCTAGCACTTGCCGAGGTGTGAAAAAAGGATCAAGCACTAGTTCCTGAGGAACAATACCAATTGCATAGCGTGCAGCTCTGGTGTCGGTATCAATATCATACCCGCAGATACTCAGACGCCCAACGGTTTTCACAACAAGACCTGCCATGATATTAATTAAAGTGGACTTGCCAGCACCGTTGGGACCAAGAAGTCCAAAAAAAGACCCCCTTGGCACATCCAAATCAATATGATCCAATGCAAGTTTTCCTTTGCCATCGGCAGTTTTATATATTTTTTGAAGATTTTTTATAGAAATTGCAGACATTTTCGTTACATTAGATAACTTATACTATTAAATTAATGCTACCATAGTCCATCACAATTAAAACTCAAGCTATGAAACCTCTGGATTTATCAAATACCAAACGCATTGTTGTTAAAATAGGGTCAGCCTTACTTACTGACACTAAAAAAGGTACGATCAAATCGGACTGGCTACAAAGCTTAGTCAAGGATATTGCCCATTATAGCAAAAAAGAAAACATCGAATTTGTAATTGTATCTTCTGGTTCCATTTCCCTTGGTAGAAAATATATCCAAACTAGTAAACAAGAATTACGTCTTGAAGAAAAACAAGCCGCAGCAGCCTGTGGTCAGGCAGAACTTGTAAGACACTTCCAAAAAGCGTTTCATAAGTATAAACGTCACGCAGCACAAATATTACTCACATTGCAAGACTCCGAAAATAGACGCAACTATCTAAATGCCAAAAACACCATAGAAACCCTCTTGGCAAATAATATTATTCCAGTCATCAACGAAAACGATACAGTTACCACACAAGAAATTAGATTTGGTGATAATGACAGACTAGCAGCTCGTGTAGCACAAATGGTAAGCGCTGATTTGCTTATACTGCTTTCTGATATTGACGGCTTATACACATCCAACCCACTTCTCAATAAAGATGCACAACATATTGATATTGTTAAAAAAATAACAAAAAGCATCCAAAAAATGGCAGGCACTTCATTATCCGATGTGGGCTCTGGAGGCATGATCACAAAAATTGAGGCGGCCACCATTGCCACTCAAAATGGCTGCAATATGACCATTAGCAAAGGCAATATAAAACACCCCATTAGACGCCTATTTAATGGCGCAAAACACACTTTCTTTCACGCCTCAAAGAACCATCTTAGCGCCAAAAAATTGTGGTTTTACAGTAGTCTTAGCGTAAGTGGAAAAATAATTATCGACGATGGAGCCTACAAAGCTTTACTTAACGGAGGCAGTCTACTTCCTGCAGGTGTCATTGACGTTAAAGGTGACTTTGAACGCGGTGATATTGTCAGCATATGCAACAATAAAAGTGAAGAAATAGGACGCGGCTTGGTTGCCCATTCTTCCCAAGATGCCAACCTCATGAAAGGCCACCAAACCGCTGATATTGAACATATTATTGGCCTTAATGGACGCAACGCACTCATTCACAGTGACGACCTTGTTGTTGCCATCGATGAACAATCAACACCTAACCAACAAAACAAAGAAGCATCATGAGTAATTTAGCCATGCAAGAAACCGACTCTTCTATCGACCAATTAGTAACTGATATTGGCAAACGCGCTAAGGCTGCTGCTGGCATCATCGCTACAGCATCCACCAATGACAAAAATAACGCATTACTAGCAGCTTCAGACGCACTCATTGCCGCTACCAATGCCATTATCTCAGCCAATAATCTGGATATGGCTGCAGCAAAAGCAAAAGGCTTAGATGACGCCATGCTTGATAGGCTAGCCCTGGATGAAAAACGCATTCATGCCATGGCACAGGGACTCCGCGAAATAGCTGAACTTGACGACCCTGTTGGCCAAATCACTGAAAGCTGGGACCGCCCTAGTGGTCTAAATATTAGACGCATGCGCGTACCACTGGGTGTTATTGGTATTATTTATGAATCACGGCCAAATGTCACCGCTGATGCCGGCGCATTATGTTTAAAATCAGGCAATGTTGCCATCCTGAGAGGCGGCTCTGAAAGCACACATTCGTCAAAAGCAATTGCCGACTGCCTCCATCAAGGCCTTGAAGCAGCTGGCTTACCCAAAGATGCCATATTGCAAATTCCTACTCAAGACAGAGCTGCTGTTGGCAAAATGCTCACCCTCAATCAATATATCGACATCATTGTTCCTCGTGGCGGTAAAGGGCTATGCAAACGTGTTCAAGATGAAAGCCGAATTCCTACATTGCAGCATTTGGACGGCAACTGCCACACCTATGTTCACGAAAACGCCAACATCGACATGGCCGTATCGGTCATTCATAACGCAAAATTGCGTCGCACCGGTATTTGCGGCGCCACTGAATCGCTTATTATTGACCAGGAAATTGCTAGCCATGCATTACCTAAAATTGTCGATGACCTTGTAGCAAATGGCTGTGAGATTCGAGGAGATGATCAGGCAGTCACAATTGACTCTCGCATTCATGCCGCATCAGATGATGACTGGGGCACTGAATATTTGGACAACATCATCTCAGTTAAAATAGTAAAAAACATCGACCAAGCAATTGATTTTGTTAATAAATATAGCTCCGGACATACAGACGCCATCATTACAGATAGCGACCAAGCTGCTCAGCGTTACTTACGTTGCGTTGACAGCGCTATT
>CALCTU010000087.1 GCA_937907045.1 uncultured Alphaproteobacteria bacterium | reverse complement strand
TTTAAGTGGTATACTGCGTTCCAACAGAACAATAGTTGCAATGGAAAATGGGCATGGCACGAGAAAAGAATGTAGAGCAAATAAGAAGTGAATATGCAGATAGAAGGCAGCGCTGGGATGAGCAAAGCAGGGCCATGGGTGGTAATGCCAATTATGCGCCTGTTAAGTCTAATGCATTAGCTTACGCTTATAATGACGATGCTAAGGAAGAAGCCAAAGAAGCACTCAGCGAAAAAAGAAAAAGAATCGCAATTACTGTTATTTTGGGCGCTGCTAGTTTGATTTTTCCACCATTGGCTTTTGCTGCTGTAGGTACAGGAGCTGCTGCTGGTTTTAGTGCAGGAAAACAAAAGGAAGCAGAACGTGCTGCTCGTGCTGCTCGTGCACATGGCCACACTCCCGTGGTAAGGTCTGAAGCAAAGTCTATGAATGATGCAGCACAGAAGTACAAAGAATCAGCAAGCCACAGTGTTGATAACACAAAAGGTAGCACAAGGTTAGATGCTCAAGTTATAGGCGATCGTAGTCCAACGCGTCGTGAGAAAAACCTTGATGGTAGAATTCAAGATGCGCTTAAAAACGGTAATGATAAGAAAGCTAATCGTTTACAAAAACGATTTAACCGGGTGACAGAAAGGCATAATCGTCAGTATGTACGTCAAGAACATAGATCTTATATTCAAAAACTAGCAGATGCGCTTACTGGTGAAGACAGATCTCCTTCTAGAAGAGAAATGCGTATTGCTAGAAAATTGGCACGCGCAGAAAGAAATGGCTTTAATGGCAGGGCTGAAAACTTGTTAGCTAGGTTGGAGCGTGTTTCTGAAAATAAAACCCAGCAATTCGAAGATAAGCAACATCGCCAAGATGTTGTGGCCGGTAAAAAAGAGGCTATTTTAGATACCTATATTAAAGCTGGTCGCTCGGAAGATCGGATAACGCATAAAGAAAGCCGCTTGGCAGGTGGTATTGCAAAGCTTGAAGAGCGTAAAGAGCGTATGGAAAGCAAAGATAATAAAGTTGCTGAATTACGTGCTAGTATTTTAGAAAAACGCATTCAAGCAAAACAGGCAAGACTTGATGACAAGGCTGGTCATATGAATCGCCGTGAAACTATTATGCAAGAGGCCAAGGGTGAAGGCCATAAAGATCGCCAGGCCACTGCAAGAGAAAATAGGTTGGCTCGTAGGGCAGAGCGTCATGAACATAGGTCGGAACAATTAACGCAGCAAAGTGAAGCGCTGCTTGCAAAGGCTCAAAGTCAAGCGAAAGAACTAAATGAACTCCATAAAGATGCACGTTCTATCCGCAGTAGGATGCAAGCGGATCCTTCGACCCCTGAACAAGAACAAACAAATGCTTCATTAGAAAAGCAAGCAAAAGTGCTTGAGAGAAAGGCTGCTAAATTAGATAGGTCTTCTGATAAATTGGTGCATCAGTATGTTGCAAAAGAAGCTAAAGCACAAGTAAAGCACGATAAATCAATCAATGCGCTTGATAAGCTTAAGTTAGTTAGTGCTAATGAAAATCGACACTTTAATGAACGAAATACAGGGCAAGAAGCAACAAGAACTTCACATGTTTCTGCCAATAAAGGATTTGGCGGTATTACTGCCGATAAGGGAAAATATGCTTCTAAGGGTGGAGTATCTCAAGAGCACCATGAGAAAATTCAAGAAATGAGGAAGCGTAGTGCCGGTCAAGCATGATGCATCTTTTTTTAAGTAGTTAGAAACTATCTTTACTTGCTATTTAAAACAACTTATGATGCGATCACTATAAAAAAACTATCAGTGATGTTGTTTATTATGCCTCAAGCACGTATTTACCAACCAGTTCACAACCCTATGCAATCAGGAAAAGCCAAAGATAAATGGCTGCTAGAATATATTGCAAGTGATTGTCGGTCTGCAGATGATGTTATGGGGTGGACAAGTAACGATAATCCTTTAACTCAACTTCGTATGCAGTTTGATTCTAAAGAGGATGCCATAAATTTTGCTGACCATCGTAACATTTCTTATGAAGTGATAGAGCCGCAAAAATCGTCTGTTAAAATCCAGGCCTATGCGGATAATTTTAATTAAAAATCGTAACAAACGCATCAGCGAAACTCTATTAACATCTTGTTAATCCTTAAGATATATACTACAATGGGTGCACAAAAACACACAAAAGGTGATATATGTCTATAAGGTCGTTTATTCGGGATAAATTTGCTAAAAAAACACAAGTACTATCTAAAGAAGTGCAATCAATTTCTGGGGCATATGCAGAGCGAGCCAATGAAATGCATGTTGCACCCGAGAAAGTTTCTCAGATCCATCAGAGTGATAAAAACCTCAAAGGATATAAATCAGGTCAACCTTATGACGCTTTAAAAGCGATTAATGATAAGCAAAAAGAGTTGGCGGAAAATCTTAAAGAACGAGAAGAAGCTTGTTTAAAGGCGTCTCATGCCTGGAGTCAAGTAAATGAATATGGTCAGGAAATGACCGAGTCATTTGAAATTGATGTGTATAAGCAAAAGATCCGTGATGCAGAGCTTGCATCAAAAGATGTAGATACAGATGGTAAAAATAAAACAACATTAGTTCAGTTTAATCAGGCAGCAGATGCTTTCAAAATTGTACATCAAATGACGAGTTTGCAGTATTCTAAGCGCCCCTGGCGTCAAAAAAAGCAAATCAAGCAAATGGACTCTATTTGTAAGCAAGTAGAAAAAGCGATGCACAAAACAGACCTTGCAGACACCAAAGAAATACTTGCTCATGCCGATTCAGAAGTATTTAAGCTTCAACAGGAATGTAAGCGATCGCGTAAATTTTTAGGTGGTTTGTTTTATCGTTCAAAAGAAATACACAAGCCTTTAGCGCTTTATCAGCAGCCTGCTATTGAATTGGATAAATCAATTAAGGTAGACAAGGTTACGGGTAAATTAAATGACGTTGTTCATTATATGAGCAACGAGCATGCTGCGGATCTAAAACTACAAGAACAAGAAGCTATCCAAGCTAAAGCAGAGGCAAAAGAGGCTCAGGCTCAAGCTATTAAAAAACAAAAAGAAGTAGAGCGAATTAATACCCCTGGAAAAGTGAGTGTTTTCAAACGTAGCTTTATTGATCATTTGCGTGGCCAGATGCGTGAGAATATTGTGCTTGATAACAGTGAGCTTGAAGAGAGTAACGTTGGTAGAAAAGTGGGCAATTTTATTGGTGCGTTTGTGGGAGCGTCTGACCTTGCTGGAGGAATTGGCGGGCTGGTAGATAAAGCTATTGATGCTAAGCATAAAATGGACAAGAAAGCTGCTCAACGTGTGGTGACGTATTTTAGTAACTTGCCAGAAAATGCACTTGATGAGCATATTAGGCCGGCTGTTGAAGAATTGTCCCATATGTATCAGGGTGCCATTATGCAAAGCCAAGAAGATAAGATCAGGAATCTTACTTCCGAAATGGTAGGGCGTTATATTGGGTCTATCGCAAGTGGCACTATTAACCTTGCTATGGATCCCAAAGATCAAATTGTTTTATCTACCCGCACAGGTACGCGCTGGGAGGCGCCAGGTAAAAAAGCGGTTGGCAAAAATGAAGATGGCAATAAATTGACTGTTCAAGCAACATTAGACCGTGCACCTGTGAAGTTAGGCGATCAAGAGTTCTATTACCGAAAGTCTGACTTGGATAGCTCAATGCATGCACGAACAGATGGTAAGTATGCAGCTATTAAGCCACCTAAGCTGATTGCACAATTGTGTGATATGCATACCCCAGATGCTAAACGTACACAGTTTGTGTATTCATTTGCTAATCAGATGATTCGTCAATTTGGTGTTACACCAAGCTTTATCAAAGAATCGGAGCATAATGAGCAAGTAGATAATGCCGTTGGTCTCAAAGAAGATCCATTGTTACGTAAGGTTTTTGATACCCATGAGATGTCGGGTAAGGTGTATGTGCCGGCTGAAGATAGAATTGCACAATTTAAGGATATTGCGGGTCAAATATTTGATCGGAATCCCTCGGTGATTACGAGTTTTGGTCATTCAGTAAATCCTTCAAAAGACGGTATTAATAAAGTTGCTAAGCAGATGGTGAGTAACATAAAAGTTCATGCCGCAACGAAAGAATTTGATAAATGGCGCGACAATGAGCGTGCTGTAAGGGGTGGCCAAGAGCTTCCAGTTATTGAGCGTGTGCTGAGGTGTCGTAATGCGGACTTTAGGCAAAAGGCGGTGGCTGCTGCTAAAAATAAAGGCCTCAAAGGTGTAGTAAAGGCAATGGTAGGGCATGTTTCTGCTAAAAAAGAAACAAGTGGATTGAATGTAATAAAAGAAAGTGAGCCAATTGTAGCTCCTGCTGCACGTCATGAATATGCGGATAAATTTGTCCATGCAATGACAGAGCAACTCAAGGGTAAGGATGATATTATCCAGATGAGTGATCATGAAATTAGCCGTGCGGCAAATGAGCTTGCTCACCGTTACGCCACTAGAATTGCACGTATGAAAGAATCTTCACGAAATGACTTTGTCGCTGTTGGTGTGGAGCGTGCAATAAATTGGATTAAGCAAGAAGGTAAAACTGCGGATGCAAGGGATAAGTCCAATCAAGAAAAATTTGTTATTGGTGTTGAACAAGGAAACTCTACTAAAAAGCCAATTAAGCTTGAGCTTGTTGGTGAGAAAAAAATGAGTCGCGTGAAAGTGTTTAAGTCTGGTGCAGATGATGGTAAATGGACAACAGAAAAGAATGTTTATACAAACCAAAAGCCAGGTAAGTATGGTACAATTGACGAGATTGATACGGACCGGTTAAACGCTCCTAAAGAGGGAGTGGATCATACTGCTGCTGGTACAGTTGCAGTTGCAGCTGGTGCTGCTGAGGCATTGGATGTGGCAGCTATTGTTCCAGAATTAGTGTTACAGGCCGGTGCCATTGCTACAGATGCAGCAATGGTCACGGATGCGGTGTTATCGGGTGGGGCGGTTTCAATTGCGGCATTTGCTGGAGTACAAGGTGCAAAATATTTGGCGAATAAATTTATAGGACATTCAGAATCAGGGTCCAAAGAAGCTGCTATGCAAGCATCGCAAGAAGATGAGCATCATTACTGGCGTAACAAATGTAGTAGCCAGCAAGAAAAAGGATCTTTTGTTGAGCGTGTACAGGGTCAGTCTGCAGAAGCAGGGGCGGGCCGGTAATAGTTGCACATCACCTATGCCTCCTCAGGTCCGGGTGGCGGATTTTTAGGGTATTGAGCGCCGCTTTATATTTTCATGAGTTCTAGCATTGTATTTTATAGATGAAGCCTAGGATCATTCTTGATCTTTATAGATCTGAAAGATATATTTAAGGCTAACAGAATTTTTATAAGTTAGAGGTGACAAATATTATGAGCGTACAAGCAGCAGCACAAGAGGTTCAAGAAACCCAAACACAGCAAGTGGCAGATGTTACTATCCCGCAATTAGTTATTGAAAAGAATATTCTTTTAAAAGCATTGGGTCACGTACAGTCGGTTGTAGAAAAACGGCATACTATTCCGGTATTATCGAATGTAAAATTAGATGTGACTGGTCAAACGTTAGGGTTAACGGCTACAGACATGGAAATTTCTGTATCAGAGGTTGTTTCAGCCCAGGTAATGCAAGAAGGTTCTCTTACTGTTCCGGCACATATGTTATTTGAAATTGTTAAAAAGCTTCCAGATGGTGCTGAGATTGTCTTTGGTGAGGACGACAAACAACAAGGTCGTATTAGCCTGGTTTCGGGCAAGTCAAAATTTTCGTTACCATTTTTACCAGCATCGGATTTTCCACTTATTCAATCTGGAAATTTACCATGTAGCTTTACAATGGATGCGAAAGATTTACGCATTTTGTTGGAAAAAACACGTTTTGCTTCCTCTACAGAAGAGACCCGTTATTATTTAAATGGTGTATTTATTGGTGCTGAAGACGATAAGCTTATATCAGCTGCTACTGATGGTCATCGTATGGCCAAATTTGCGGTTACCTTGCCAAAGGGAGCTAACAAAATTCCAGGCATTATTATTCCACGTAAGACCGTTTTTGAAATCGGTAAGTTGGTAGAAGATTTTGAAGAGCAAATTAATGTCTCTGTTTCGGACACTAAGATACAAATTATCAGTGGTAAGGTTACTTTATTATCAAAACTTATTGATGGTGTGTTTCCTGATTACCGTAATGTTTTGCCTGAAAGGACAGAGCATATTATGGAAGTGAATGTGAGTGAGTTTACACATGCAGTAGACAGAGTTGCGACTGTATCATCAGAAAAAACAAGAGCAATTAAATGCTTAGCAGCTGACAATTCGCTTACCTTATCGGCTGCTAATGAGCAATCGGGTAGTGGTAAAGAAGTGATTGAAGTGATTTATGATTCTATACAAATTGATCACGTATATAACTCTCGATACTTGCTAGAGATTTTAGCTCATATTGAAGATGATACGGCCAGGGTTATGTTTACCGGTCAGGATGGTCCTGTGATGGTATTTGATGATGCATACCCGGATGCGGTATACGTAATTATGTCAATGCGGATGTAATGCTAGGTAAACAAGCTAATGATGAAGATGATGCTATAAATGCACTTGATGTATATGTCTTGCGTCTAAAAGTTACTTCATATCGCAATTATGTATCAGAAGATCTGTGTTTTGAGAATGGCTTGGTTGTTCTTACAGGAAGCAATGGTGCTGGAAAGACAAATCTTTTGGAGGCAATATCGTTTTTATCGCCAGGCAAGGGATTGCGTGCGGTAAGTAGGTTAGAGCTTGTTGACTCAGTTAAAGCTGATCAGATGGTGCCTAGTTGGGGGGTTCGTGCAAATATTATCCGAGGTAGCGATGAGGTTGTCATTGGTACGGGTCGTGATGTGTTGAAGCAAAGTAAACGTACAGTTAAAATTGAAGGACACAAGCAAAGTAGCCAAGCAGTGTTACCCAATTATGTAACGGTGATGTGGCTTACGCCACAAATGGATGGTTTGTTTATAGGCAGTAGTTCGGATAGACGTAAATTTTTGGATAGGCTTGTATATAACTTTAATCCAGAACATGCATCATCTGTCTATGGCTATGAGCATACCATGCGTCAGCGGGCAAAATTATTGCAAACAGGTGGCGATAGTTATTGGTTGGATAGTTTGGAGCTAAAAATGGCAGAAAAGTCGATTGCCATAGCACATGCACGGCTAGATGCTCTTCATGTTATTCAAGAAGTGATTGATCAAACAAGCTCTCCATTTCCTAAAGCAAGAATTGGAGTGGAGGGAGAAGTTGAAACGTTGTGTACAAATCTTAGTGCGTTAGAAGCAGAAGAGCAGCTTGTTATAAAGCTTAAAGCTAATAGAGTGGTTGATGCACAAAGTAAGCGCACTAACTTGGGTGTTCATAGATCAGATATGGCAGTAATCCATACAGAAAAAAATATGCCTGCGGCGAGTTGTTCTACTGGCGAGCAAAAAGCAATGCTATTATCGATTATTCTGGCAGAGGCCAAAGCAAAAATGCATTGGAAGCGGCAACGGCCAATTCTTTTATTGGACGAGGTGGTTGCACATTTAGATGAGCAGCGCAGAGAATATTTATTTCAAGAGTTACTTAATATGAAGTGTCAGACATTTATGACGGGTACTGACAGTTTACTATTTGAAGGCCTTGCTGATCAGTCTCAGTATTTTACTGTTGATAACGGTAGCATTAATGCATCATAACAAGCTCATCGGTGGAAATATGATTTGCGCCGGTGCTTTTTGCTATAAATAGCCGTTTATCGGCGTAGTCATACAATACCGCAGGATCACTGCACGCGCATTCATGAGTGGATGCAACGCCGCCAGATATGGTAAAACTAGGTAAGTGTGACTGCCTTTTGGCGTCCTGGCAAATATGTTTGCCAACCCATGTTGCTGCATCTTTATTGGTATTGGGCATTACTACGCCAAACTGACCTTGTTGTAAGTAAGCAGGCAAGTCTGCATTATTGCTGTTGTTGCGTATAATGTGACTGGCTTGTTGAAGGAGGTGCTTAGTATCTGTGGGTGATCGTGTTTCTTCTAGTTGGTCAAAGAAGTCAATTTCAAGTAACAAGATGGATAAAGGTTTGTTTGTAATACGCGACCGATGAAGCTCTTTGGCTGTATGGTCAAAAAAACCACGTTTATTTGTTAGGTGGGTAACCGGATCAACAGGATAATGAAATTGTTGAAACGAAAGGTGAGGGTTGTGTGCACAACCAGATTGGTGCTGATAGTAGGACATACCGACCTCCGCTAGTTGATGGTGGACTACATGTACCAAAACGGTAGGGATGATACATATGGTATCATAAAATTATGATAGGCACAATATGTTGTTTTTTTAAAGTGGCGGTTGTAGGTAAGATTATTTGCCTTTTTTAATAAAAATCTCAAGCATACAGTAGTTTGTATCGGAGGTGGTGTTTGACCTGTTATAATCTGCGCCGCCATCTACATCATATTCGGCTGAACATTCAGTGGTATAACCAATACCGGATACCCCATATAACTTTCCTGCATTGGCGATGCCATCGTCAATCTTACTATCTATTGATAATGCCTCACCTACAGTAAAAGATGCATTCCACCATGATTCTCCTTCGCCGCCACCAAGTCCAAGCATGACAATATCAGAGTATCGTACATTCACTGATCCAAAGGAGCGATCGTCTCTAACATTCTCTATAAAGAACTTCCCTTTCTTTCTGGATGCAAAAGGTACAACATCTGGTCCGGAGTTGATGTCACCTTCGCCAGCATAGCTTCCGGGTAAAATCTCAGCTAAAGTAAGGTGTTGCCAAATTCTAATTTCTTCGTTGGCTGTTGCAACCCCACTATACGTAATAAGTCTATTGCCGTTACCATTGCAGTCGGCAGCAACGGTATCGCATGACGTGCCAAAATAATCATAGGCTTTGTCAAAATCTCCTGGATAAGCTTGGTATTGTAGCTCAAAAGCATTAAATGCAGTTTTAATGTCATTAATTTCTGAAATGACATTTTGTAATGCAGCTGCTTCGACCAACTTATTGGCCGCAGTAATGGCCCCAATAATTAAACCAATAATTACGAGTACAATAGAAAGTTCTATAAGGGTAAAGGCTTTCTTGTTCATGCTAGTTATTACGTTAACGTGAATGAGTTAGTCAATTTAAGAAATATAATAATTATTCACTATAAAGATGCAACTAGTGTAGGTGAGGCTCTTGGGGGTGTAGATGCTTTATCAAGCCGATGCATGATTGGTGCGTCTGCATCCTTTGATAGTAACTTAGCAGCTTCTTCTGAGGTTATAACTGTTGGGTCCTCAACTCTGGCACATGTTAATAAAGTGGAATAACCACCAAGCAGGCTCTCAGAAACAGTAGTACCTTTAAAACAAACTCTCTGCATGTCAAAACCAAGTTTGGAAGTTACAGTTAAATCTTCAAGAAAAGTTGGATCTTGCATACTTAAGTCACCTTCCCATGAACAATTATCAAGTTCGGTAAGACCCCCAAATACAACTTTTACAAAAGAAGCTAATGAGCATCCTTCAATAGTTGTACGCCCTTTAAAGGTTACTCTATTAAATGTACCTAAACCATTACTGAAGATTTTAACGCAGCCATTAAATGTAACATCTTCTAATAATCCAAGGTTAATACAAGACTCAATTATGACTTCTTGATTGAAGATCGAACGTTTAATAGCTTCTCCTTCAGGGTTAAAAAATCCACCACCCATCCTACTAATTAGAGTATTACCATTAAAGGTACAATCTGCTATACTTTTTAAGTGAGGACAGCCTGCAATAGTAACTTTAGCAAAAGTAGTCTTTTCTATTGATTTTAGCTCAGCAAGGCCTCCTAGTATAGATTCTCCATTAGATGTTACTCTGTGTATTATTTCTAATGAATTACATTTCCAGATGGAAAGCCAATGGGTAAAAGTCGTATCGCAAATTTCTTTTAGAAAGTTACAATCTTGTATTTCTGCTTTTTCAAACGTTGAATTATTAATGGAGGTGAGTCCTTTGCAATTAACTATTCTGGCTTCTTGAATAGTCAACTCATCTAAATCGGTTATTCCATTACATCCATCTATAACAATACTGCTGTTTATATTAACACCTTTTAAGGTAGTTAACTTAGGACAATTGCTTAAATTAAGTTGGTTGTTAAAAGTAGCGCCTTCTAATGAAGTTAAATTAAAGCAGCCTTCTAGGAGGACAATAGTGTTTCCAAAATTAACATCTGCTAATGAGGTTAAAGCATCTTTGCAAAAACTAAAATCAATATATGAGTCTTCATCGAGCCCATTAATTTTTTCTTGTAAATCAGGCGAAGGTTTACCATCGATGAGATCACTTGGCTGTACATATATTATAGTAGGCATTCTCGGTATCCTTCAATTTACGTAAAAATTGTAAGTAGGTATAATGATTTATGATGCAAGTGCCTTTTCTAGGAACTTATTAAATCTAGTAGTAAATTCAGATGTGTCATAAATCGATTCACCTTCAATAATACACGCCTGGTCAAAAAGAAGTTCACTTAATTCTTTGGCATCATCGCTTGTAATGTTATGAGCAAGATGTTTAACCACTGGGTGTTCAAGATTAATCTCAAGAACTTTAAGTGATGGTTTGGCGAGTTGTTTTTGGGCTAGTAAAAAGCGTTCCATGCGCATATCCATACCGCCTTCTTGAACAGAAAGGCATACAGGGCTGCTGGTGAGTTTTTTAGAGATAACTACATCCAATACTTTGCCAGATAAGGCATCCTTCATAAATGCAATGAGTTTGTCTTGTTCTTCTTGGTCTTCTTTGCTTGTGGTGTCGTTGTCTTTAGTTTCTTCATCTTGATCTGCGTCTAAGCCTGCACGTGTTACAGAAACAAAATCTTTTTCTTTGTACTCATGCATGGTGTTGACCCAAAAATCATCCACATGATCGGTCAGTAGAATGACATTAATACCTTTTTTGATAAATCCTTCAAGTTGAGGGCTGGCAAGCAAGCTTTCGGGGCTGTCACCAATAGCGTAATAAATTTTGTCCTGATCTTGAGGCATCTGCTCAATATATTGATCAAGTGTAATTAGTTTGTCTTTATCATGAGACGAGCGGAAGTGGCATATTTCTAGAAGATTTTCTCGGTTGGCATCGACGGCTTCGCATAGGCCTTCTTTTAGGGTGGCTCCAAAGTTATTCCAGAATGTGTCGAATGATGCCTTGTCGTTTTTTGCTTTCTTTTTTAATTCGCTAATAATTTTCTTCACAATATTATTTCTAATTTTATGAATTAAATTGTTATGTTGTAACGTTTCACGACTAATGTTTAGTGGTAGATCTTCGGAGTCTACTATTCCGCGTATAAAACGAAAATGCTGAGGAATAATGTCTACATTTTCTTCGGCAATAAATACACGTTTTACATAGAGTTTTACTCTGGTCATGCGATCAGGGTGAAATAGGTCAAACGGAGGGGTCGATGGGATGAATAATAAGGAGGTATATTCTAACGTGCCTTCGGCTTTGTTATGAAGTGTCATCCAAGGTTCGTCACCTGCATGTGCAACATGCTTATAAAATTCTTGGTATTGTTCTTTGGTAATGGCAGATTTGTTACGTGTCCAAAGAGCTGCGCCTTCATTTAAGTTGGATGTTTCGCCTTCTGAGTCTGTGAATGTAACAGGGAAGGATATGTGATCAGAATATGTTTTAACAATATGGCTAACACGGTGCTTGTCAGTAAATTGCTCAGCGTCTTCACGTAAGTGAAGCGTAATTGTGGTTCCGCGCGTGTGTTCTTCATTGTACTCATCGATGGTATAATTTCCATCGCCTTTTGACTCCCAAATATAAGATTTTTTCTGCCCGGCTTTAGTAGATATAACAGTAACTTTATCGGCTACCATAAAAGCAGAATAAAAGCCAACGCCAAATTGACCAATAAGCTGAATGTCTTCTTTGGGGTCGCCTTTTGTTTTATCAAGGAATTTTTGGGTGCCAGAGCTTGCGATGGTACCTAAATTGTCAATCATATCTTTTTTGTTCATGCCAACACCATTATCTTTAATGGTAAGCGTATTTTTCTTGGTGTCAGCAATGAGAGAAATTGCAAAGTCAGTATCTTCTTTTAATAATTCAGGTTTGGTAATGGCATTATATCGGAGCTTATCACACGCATCAGATGCATTGGAGATGAGTTCTCTAAGAAAAATATCCTTATGGGCATAGAGGGAGTGAATCATCAGTTGTAAGATTTTGCTAGTCTCAGCCCCAAACTGATGTTTTTCAGAAGTAGATTTTTTCTTGGTTGTTTTAGTGCTCATTATACTTAATCCTGAATTTAAGAAATTGATCGACATCTGTTAGGTAGTGGGCCTTTTGAGAAATTTCAAGGGCAAATAGAGTAATTTTTCCAAAAGTTTCCCTTGTCAAATAGGTTGAGCATGGTCTATATGTAGGGCCTTGAAGACTGTCTTTGTGTTTCACTTTTTTACGAGTATTCATCGGTGGAATTACCTTCTTACGTTCAAGAATATCTTCCCATTCTTATATTTTTAGCTGTCGCCATTGGTTTGTCCGTTGTTATGGTGGCTATTCCGTTCATTGTTTCATTAAAGCGACCTGATAGTGAAAAACTATCGGCCTATGAATGTGGTTTTGAGGCATTTGGAGATGCTCGAGGTCAGTTTGATGTGCGTTTTTATCTGGTTGCTATATTATTTATTATCTTTGATCTTGAAATTGCCTTCTTGTTTCCTTGGGCTGTTAGTTTGAGGGAAATAGGAGAGTTTGGCTTTTGGTCCATGATGGTGTTTTTGGGCGTTCTTACCATAGGTTTTATCTATGAGTGGAAAAAAGGCGGGCTCGAGTGGGAGTAATTTTAAAAGTTAAAGTTTTGCTTTAAGTATGTGTAATAAAATATTGGAAAATTAATGAAAAAGCTTATTAATCCTAATGTTGCTGGCGGACTTGAAGTGCATGATGCATTTTCAAAAGAAATGGCGGATAAAGGCTTTGTGGTGGCTAAGCTGGATGATCTAGCAAATTGGGCACGTACGGGTTCGTTGTGGCCAATGACATTTGGTCTTGCCTGTTGTGCGGTTGAAATGATGCAAACGGCTGCTAGTCGATATGATTTGGATCGATTTGGTCTTGTGTTTCGTGCCAGTCCACGTCAAGCAGACGTGATGATTGTTGCAGGTACACTCACCAATAAAATGGCTCCAGCACTTCGTAAAGTATATGACCAAATGGCTGAGCCACGCTGGGTGATCTCTATGGGCAGCTGTGCTAATGGAGGTGGTTATTACCATTATTCATATTCTGTGGTACGTGGTTGTGATCGTGTTGTTCCAGTTGATGTGTACGTTCCAGGATGCCCTCCAACGGCGGAAGCATTATTATACGGAATTATGCAATTGCAGAAAAAAATAAAACGTACTGGTGGTGTCATCAAGCGTAAGCGTAAAATTAAGGCATAAGGTAGTTTATCTGTATGACGAAAGTAGATACAACTTTAGAGCAATTAAAAGAGTATATTGTTAGTAAATTATCTGACAGTGTCATTGAAGATTCGTATATTGATGATGACATGGTTATATTGCAAGTTGCTTCTCAACATATTGAAAAAGTATTGTTGTTTATGCGTGATGATGCAAAAACGCAAGCTAAGCAGTTGGCAGATCTGTCGTGTGTTGATTATTTGGATCGGCCAAAACGATTTGAAGTGGTTTATCAGTTATTAAGTTTAAAACATAACTTGCGATTCAAAATAAAAACACAAGCGGATGAACAAACCCAAGTTTCTAGCTGTGCAGGTATATATAGTGCAGCAGGTTGGTACGAAAGAGAAGTTTGGGATATGTACGGTGTTTTCTTTTCAGGACATCCGGATCTAAGACGTATACTTAGTGATTATGGTTTTGAAGGACATCCTCAGCGTAAAGATTTTCCGTTGTCTGGTTATGTTCAGGTTAAGTATGACCAGGAGCAGAAGAGGGTGGTATATGAGCCAGTAGCACTAGACCAAGAATTTCGCAACTTTGATTATGTTAGCCCTTGGGAAGGAACGCATTATGTTAAACCAAAGCCAGAAGGCAATGCAGCTTAAGTAAGCGA
>CALCTU010000086.1 GCA_937907045.1 uncultured Alphaproteobacteria bacterium | reverse complement strand
GCTGATTTCTTTGAATTTGTCATCAGCTTCTTTATTTCCTGGATTTAAATCAGGATGATATTTTTTGGCGAGTTTACGATAAGAAGATTTTATTTCTTTATCATCTGCTGTTTTCTTTACACCTAATATATCATAAGGATTTTTTGTCATATTAAACTCCAATTCCAAAGCTGTTTTTTATACCGGTAATAATAAAATTCACCGCAATAGCAGCAACAATTAAAGCCATTAGCCTGGTAGTAACATTAATACCGGTAGTGCCTAGTTTTCTGCCAATTGGGTCGGCCATTCTTAGAACAACATACACTAATACAGCTACAATCAAGCAGCCTAGCAATAATAAGCCCATTGCTTTCCAACCGCTTGCATCATTGCTATAGGTAATTAATACTGTCATTTCTCCGGGGCCAATTAACATGGGTGTAGCTAGTGGAGTAATAGCAATAGACTCACGTTCTTCTTTTGCTTCTTTATCCTCTTCAGGAGTGTGGACAGTTCTACCACGTCGTGCCTGGAACATATTAAAAGCAATAAAAAGAAGTAACAAGCCGCCTGCAATTCTAAAGTCATCTACACTTATACTGAAAAAATTGAGGATATGCGTTCCCAAAAGCAATGAGACACATAATATAGCAACAACTGTTAGCACCGTAATATTAAGGATATGCAGGCGTTCAGCTTTTTTGATGCCCTCTGTATAGCTTAAAAATAGAGGCAATACACCAATCGGATTGGTAAGTGCAAATAGGTAGGTAGTAAAGCCAATATAATAATTCCAATCCATTTTACCCTCCTGCCAAGCCTGGTAACAGATTACGCAGACCTCCTACGATAAACTCAATAGCCATAGCTGCTAGAATCAATCCCATTACACGTGTCATAATATTCATAGAAGTTTGGCTGATGCGGTTGCCTATTTGCGGGGCAAGATGCAGGATAATCCACACAGATATTGCTACTAATATGCATACTGCAAACAGCGCTAGCTTGTCATCCATGGCCTTGGCCTGATTGCTAAATAGAATAACTGTGCTGATTGCACCGGGGCCTGCAAGTAATGGCAAAGCCAATGGTACCACGGCAACGGATGAGCTATCAATTGCTTCTTCATCTTCTTCAGGGGTATGGCGGGTACGCCCACGTCTTGCTTCTAGCATTCCAAAAGCAATAAACATTAATAAAATACCGCCAGCCACACGGAAAGCATCGACACTTATGCTAAAAAAATGGAGTATGTGGACGCCAAGCAACATAGTAACAACAAGAATAATCGCTACTGCAATTGCGGTGGTACGTGAAACTATATTGCGTTGAGGTTTAAGGTTTTCTGTAAAATTCAGATAAAGCGGTATGGTGCCGATGGGATTTACAATAGCAAATAAACCGGTAAACATTCTGATGTAATCATTCCAGTCCATATCTTTCTCCTAAAGCCTTTCTGCTTTGTTTACATAATTTGGCAATAAAGCTTTCACTGTTTTTTCAACCATAAACTAACCCTTTTCTTAAAAGAAGAATCAGCATAAAAAACCAACCTTAAGTCTGGCTTAAGGTTGGTTTTTTAAAAATCATCTTAGAAATATTGAAAAAATGGTTAGATATTATGCTGAAACTGACTGCATTGATATGGGTTCTCCTTTTTATAATGCCTGCTAAAGCTAATGATTCAGATTACATGCCGTATGTAACAGCGTCTGGTCATAACTTAACCTCTCCAACATCAACGCAGCGTTTTTATGAAACTGCTCATTATGAAAATTTTAAATGGAGCAGTGAACAATATGCAGAATTAGTAAACTCCATTTATCTATCTTCTGAACATGGGCTTAATCCAAAAGATTACCATATTCAATTGTTAACTAGTAAAGCAGTTTCTGCTGAACAAAAACAAATCTTAGCAACAGATGCGTACTTAACATTAGCCGGCCACCTTCTTGGAGGAAAAGTAAACCCTGTTTCAGTTGAGCCAACATGGAACGCAAAGGGGCGTAAAAAAGATTTGGTAAAATATCTTCAGTTAGCAATCAATCAAGACAACATCAAAATATCGCTGGATCATTTAGCCCCCAGTCATCCAGAATATCAATTGCTTCAGTATGCATTAGCACGTTACCGTACTATTAAAAACCAAGGAGGGTGGATTAGTATTCCTCCAGGAGAAACTTTAAAGCCTGGCATGCAATCAAAAAGGGTAGAAGCCGTACGTTTAAGACTAGAATCAACAAATGATATTCAATTAACTTCAGATGATAGAGACTTTTTTGATAATGATTTGGAATTGGCGGTTAAGAAATTTCAAAAACGCACCAATTTAGAGCCAGACGGCCATGTGGGAGCTATTACCCTTAAAAAGCTAAACGATACGCCGCAAGATAGAATAAATCAGCTAAAAGTGAATTTGGAAAGATGGCGTTGGCTGCCGGAGGATATGGGGAATAAGCATATAAGAGTAAATATCGCCAATTATCAATTAGAAGCACGCAATGAAGGAAGTGTATCAGATGTGCATGATGTCGTTGTAGGGCGAACTTATCGCCAAACTCCTGTGTTTTCAGCAAATATGACTTATTTGGTTTTTAATCCATGGTGGGAAGTGCCTGTATCTTTGGCACGCCAGGATCTATTGCCTAAATTTCAAAACGACCCAACCGTAGTTAGTCGGTTAGGATACCAAATACTTGATAGCGATAATAATGATGTATCTAGCCATAATATAAAATGGAGGCATTATTCTGAATCAAATTTTCCATTTCGTATTAGACAAAAACCAGGAGCATTAAATGCGCTTGGACGAGTAAAACTTATGTTTCCTAATGAACATTATGTTTATTTACATGATACACCTTCACGTGAGCTATTTGATAAAACAAGAAGAGATTTTTCGTCGGGATGTATTAGAGTTAAAAATCCAATTGACCTGGTGGAGTGGGTTTTATCTGGGGATGAATCGTGGTCTCGCAACGAAATTGACTATGCAGTAGAAAGCGGTAAAGAATCCAGGGTTTCAATAAAAAACCCGATTCCTGTTCATATACTATATTGGACGGTGGTTATTGATAGTAATGCTAAAAATATACGATTTATTGACGATATCTATAAGCGTGATGAACCTGTACTAACAGCTCTTAACTCTTCATTTGGTGATTAACATGAAAACACACATTATTTTATTATTTTTTATTATATCGCTTCCTTTTACTTCAATAGCATCGAATACATCTTTTGACGTAGGACGTGCCGGATTTACAGTGAGCGTTAAAGGCATTAAGAATCCATACAGTGTATTTAGTGTATATGTACTACCTGATGAAACAGTAACATTGTCTTCTGAAGATGAATTTAAAATAAGAACAGATCAAGGAATAATTGAAGAAAAACAAGCAACAAGTTGGGAGTGGAAAGCACCTTCTGTTCCTGGATTATATCCTATTAATTTACAAACAAATGATAATAGTAAAAATATGGTGCTAAATATATTTGTGATGCGTCCGTCTAAAGAATTAAAAGATGGAAAGCTTGATGGATATAATATTGGGAATTATCCTTCAAAACCGTTCAAAGGCTTACCTATATATGGAGTACCAAAAGGGTTTATCGAAGTAACGGAACAAAATATAAATACGGCAATTTCCCCTCATTTTACTCTAGGGCAGTTTTTGTGTAAACAGCCCTCAACAGCAAGCAAAAAATTTCTTATTTTACGTCCTGAGTTATTGTTAAAATTAGAAAGAATTCTACAAGAAGTTAATAAGCAAGGATATGTTGCTAACAGTTTTTTTATAATGAGTGGTTACCGTACTCCATTTTATAATAATGCTATAGGAAACGGTAAATACTCAAGACATATATACGGAGGAGCTGCTGACATTTACATTGACACCACTCCAAGAGATGGATCTATGGACGACCTTAATAAGGATGGCAAAATAAACCGGAAAGATGCTGCTGTGCTATACGACTTGATAGAAAAACTGAGCAAACAAGAAGGTTGGAAGCATATTGGTGGCTTAGGTGAGTATGGTGTTAGTCACACTCACGGGCCGTTCGTTCATGTAGATGCCAGAGGTTTCCGTGCACGATGGGGAAAAAATTAATCTAACAATCCTTAAGTTGCATTTAAGTTTGCAGTTTTAAAACTGCTCACATAAGGAAGGTGCGGCCTTCTAAAAAAACATCTAAATTTGAGGAACAAGAAATGAAAAAAATTTTACTTGCGTCTAGTGCTATATTACTTGGCATAACCCTAAACGGTAATGTGGCAAAGGCAGAGCCATCAGGTGATATCATTATCAAGGAATATGTTATTTCTTATTATGCTGAACCAAATGATTATTTTTATCAAGCAAGGTTAAATTATTTATACGGCTATAATAGGGCTGCCAGTAATGAGATACGTAGAGGCGCACGCTTCTTGTCTAACGAGGCAGAGAAAGTGTCCGGAGATATTCGTAAACAGCTTTTAGAATCATATGATAACTTGAATGACATGGCTGCCAGTATTGAAGATGGTGACTACTACACCATTGCTGATATGAATTATACTTTCTCTGAAAGTCTTATTTATCTCGCTAAAGAACAAAATATGTTTGCCAGACATTATTGGAAAGAAAACGAAAAAGATAGTGCTGGTGAAGCGTTGCTGGCTGCCACTAACAATATAAGGCATGCTTATGGATGGGTGCAGGAGAAGATAGGTAAAGATGATTATAATGCGCTAAATAATATTCGTAATAAAGCACGCAGCTTGGCAAAAGGTGATAAAGCCGATGTTAGTTCCGCATTTAATACGCTTAGTGGAATTATAAGCCGCTTAGAAAAACGCCTTGAGGTAATACAAGTACAATACGAATCAGTCGATTAATTAATATCTCAGTTATTTAAAGAGGCAGTGAAAAACTGCCTCTTTTTTTTTGTAAAAATATTTTGCCTTCAGCCTGATTTAAGCTTGCCTCAGTATAACAGTATCTAACAAGGAACAAGAACCGCTTATAAGAAAACGATAACTTATTTTATAAAAAGGAAGCTGTGTTCAAACTCTTTGTTGCTATTTTCAAAACCTAATAACAATGGAGATTAAAATGTCTGCTTTAAAGAAAACTACTAAACAAACTAGCAAAAAACAAGAATCAGGATGCTGTCCTACAACTAGTAAAAAAGCTTCACAAAGCTGCGCTACTAAACAACCTGCAGCCAAAAAGAAGAAGCATGATCCACATGTAGATACTTGTAATTAGCTCTCATTATAAAATATAAAAGAGGCGGCGTTCTCAAGAATGCTGCCTCTTATTAATTAGTAGCATTATTATAAAAAAGAGTAAAAAAATGGATAATAAATATCGTCGTGCTGCCTCAAAGATGGACAATATTGAGAAACGTTATAAATGGCTAATATCAAACAACCCTGACCTACATGAAATGATAGATGAATTAGACGATTTGGTTGATAAAGCTGATTCTGGAGATGAAATTGCTATAAAACATCTTGGAGAATATTACAAAAAAACTATGCCAATTTTAATGACATTATTAGGAGAAGTGTCAGCAGATGAGAAATATAAAGGCTTAGATGCAGACATAAAAAACTCAGCATTAACTAAACGTTATAGTGAATTAGAAGAAGCTTTAGAAGAGTTTGCTTTTTCCATTTTAAAACCCAAGGAAAATAAAGATAAATAAGATTGACTTAATACAAAATTTGTTTGTCTTAATAACCTTAAGACTGACTTAAGATTGGAATAATATAATAAAAATAATTAAAAAAAGGGCATCGGACAGTGATGTATGCGATCCTTTCGTGGCAATATAATTATAGATAATGAGGAACGTATGCGCGTATTGGTCGTAGAAGATGATAAAATAATTGGTGACGGAGTCGTTGCTGGGTTACAAATGGAAGGTTATGCAGTTGATTGGGTGGAAGACATTGAGTCTGCTGAGACCGCACTTGAAACTAATGATTATAATTTAATTGTTCTAGATATCGGGTTGCCAGATGGTTCTGGACTTGATTTGCTTAAAAAAACCAGAGGCCAAAAGAAAGATATTCCGGTACTTATTTTAACAGCTTATGATGATGTAAGCTTTAAGGTAAAAGGATTAGATGGCGGAGCAGATGATTACTTGATCAAACCTTTCAAACTTGAGGAGCTAACTGCCCGTATGCGTGCACTACGCCGTCGTAGCGAAGGACGTGCAGACCCAACACTGGAAGTTGGTAATATTGAACTTGACCCTGCCGCAAAAAAAGTGACTAAAGATGGTAAAAACATCAATCTTGGCCCTAAAGAATTTGCTATTTTGCAAATATTGATGGAAAAAAAAGGCAAAGTGCTATCTAAAGCTCAATTAGAGGATGGTCTTTATGGATGGGATGCCGAAGTAGAGAGTAATACAGTAGAAGTACATATCCATGGTCTACGTAAAAAACTAGGTAAGGAAATAATTGAAACCGTAAAATATGTGGGATACCGCCTTAATGAAGATAACTAAACCAACACTTATATTACCGCTAAAAATTCTATTACTTATCGGCTGGACTTTTTTGGTTTATATGCTCTTTAAAGAACAGTCTTCACCGTTATTTATTTTAGCTGTCATTATTCCTGCATTACTAGCTGCTGGCATAATTTATTTGCAGCGTGGTAAGTATCCGTCTAAACAGCTACATGATATTGCTGAACTTGCTCGCAAAGTAGAGAGCCACGTTAATGATGGCTTTGATAGCATTAAAATCAATGATGCCCCAGAGGAAATTAAACCGTTAATTACTTCTATTAACGACCTATTAAGCTATTTCGAGGATCGCTATAATCAGGAAAGAGATTTTACAGCCAACGCCAGTCATGAGTTGCGTACGCCGTTGGCTGGAATTCGGTTGCAAACTGAAATTGCCATGAAGTCGCAAGTACCAGAACAGCGAGAAAAAGCACTAAAGAATATAGTTAAGGCTGTTGATCGAGGCACAAGGTTAGTGGAGCAGTTATTAACACTTTCCAGACTGACAGCAGATAAGATTGATCTTGCCATGGAGGCAGTGTCGCTTGGCCAAGTGGCAGCAAAAACCGTTGGAGAATTAATTGATATTGCGGAAAAAAAAGACATCAAGCTAGTAATGCACGATTGGGATGATTGCCATATCGAAGCATCGGAAGATAGTATTGCTATTATGGTTAATAACCTTATTCGCAATGCCATTACCTATTGCCCAACAGGAAGCAAGGTGGTGGTAGATGTAAACTGTCATAAAGGCAAAGTTGAGCTGTTGGTAAATGACAATGGCCCCGGCATTCCGGAAGATAAATATGAGTATGTACTAGGCCGTTTTAACAAAGCAGAACGTGGAACAAAAGTTGGTACAGGACTAGGCCTGGCCATTGTTCAGCGCATAGCAGAATTACATGACGCTTCGTTGGAGCTGGCGCCCGGTCAGAGTGGTAAGGGTTTGAAGGTGTCTGTTATGTTTGAAGAATATGAGGTGGATGATGAAGGCGCATGAACATAATAGTGAAAATGCACTTACCTTTACTCAGCGTTACAAACCACTACTGGTAATTCTTGCCACTGTTATTTTTTCAGCTGGAGCTTTAGCATTAGTAGACGGACGCATGCATCGTTTTATGGAAACGTTTATGGGCTTGTTCCTTGTAAATTTTGCTATGTTCAAGCTAATTGATCTGACAGGATTTGCTAAAGGTTTTTCTATGTATGACCTGATAGCTAAAAGATCACACCATTATGCACTAGCTTATCCGTTTATTGAACTTGGACTTGGGTTGTTGTATCTAACTGCTTTCTTGCCGGTAATTACCAATATTCTTACTGTAGCTATCATGCTTATTGGAGGTATGGGAGTAATGAAGGCTATTATTACCGGTGACAAGCATCTGAAATGCGCTTGTTTGGGAATAGCGCTGAACGTACCACTCACCACTGTAAGTATTATTGAAAACTTTGGTATGGCTTTTATGGCAGGCTGGATGTTATGGCTTGGGTGGAGATAATACATGGAAAAACCTAAAGCAATACAATTTGCCTGGGAGTTTGACGGTAACGGTGGTGGCAAGCCATTACTTGGAGATGATATCAGCAAAGAATTAAAAGCAAAAACGCTGGCGTGGGTGCATATGGACGCTACTCATAAAGAAACTCGAAGTTGGTTGCGTAAAGAAGTAAATTATTTGGATGATTTAATTCTTAATGCATTATTGGCGGATGAAACCCGCCCACGTATTTTAGAGTTTGACGAAGGGGTATTACTTATACTCCGTGGTATGAACTTCAATGAAGGTGCTGACCCGGAAGATATGGTTTCAGTTCGTTTGTGGATTGACCCATACCGTATTATCAGCTTAGAGCGACGAAAAGTTAAGGCTATTCGTAGTATTGAAGAAAGGTTAACGCACAATAAAGGCCCAAAAGATTCAGGTGATTTTTTGGTACAACTTTCTACAAAATTATTTGAGCATATGGAGCCGGTGCTTACAGAGTTGGATGAAGATACAGATGATATAGAAGAAAAGATCATGGAATCTCCTGATTTTAATGAACGGCAAACTATTGTTAATATTCGAAAAAAAGCGATTCTTTTTCGGCGTTACATCTCGCCACAACGTGATGTTTTACAACATTTGCGTACATCTGACCTATCATGGTTAGATGCTATGCATCGTCGCCATATTCAAGAAAGTTATGACCGGGTATTGCGGTATGTGGAAGATCTTGATACTGTCCGCGAACGGGCGCAAATTGTTAAAGATGAACTGACCAATGCTCTTTCTGACCGGCTTAACAAGAACCTCTATATTCTTTCCGTTATTGCCGCTATATTTCTACCACTTGGATTTTTAACTGGTCTGCTAGGCATTAATATTGGCGGTATACCAGGTGCAAATGACCCAGATGCATTCTGGTATTTTATTACTGGGCTTGCTGTTGTGGTAGTTTCTCAAATATTGCTATTTAAGAAACTACGCTGGTTCTAATTTTGTTTTTTTATTCCATACTATTATCAAGCTTTGGAGGCTCAATTTTTATATTTAGCTTACGCAAGTAGGCTTTGAGATTGCTTAATGCACCTTCAACACGTTTTTCTGAATATGGCTCACCATCAATCATTTTTCCTGATATATCTTCAGCAGTATCAATAGCTTGCAACCCATTATCCTCGAAAGTATGGTCGACCAATTTGGCTGCATGACGCATATTTGCAGCAGCAGCATGTAATGCTTGCCCAGCCCTTTTTGTTTTGTGTGAAGCATATAGTTTTTCTGCTCTCTGATGCTGATAATAAGCAAGATTATAGAGTGCTTCTGCACAAGTGCTGTCAAGACTTTCAACTGTAACCTCTTCAATATTTGATGCTAGATTTTTTAGATCGGCATATGATTCCTCCAGCTCCTTTTTACCATTAGCCTCAATAGCAAATTTTGCTTCAATAGCAATAAATTTGGCAGCATGGTTAATAGCATCTTGCGCTATGTGCAAACGGGAATCCAGCAGAGCACTTTTGGCATCAAGACATGCTTCGTTAGGTTCCTTGTAAAATGCAACAACTACGTCGTTTATAGATGGTTTCTCACTATCTGTAGCCCAGGCAGAAATAGCTACTGTGCTAGCCAATAATGAGGTTGCTAAAATTTTTATCATGATGCCTCCTTTAATTTAGTAGTTTTTGATGTTTTTTTCATTGTTGATGCCAACATCCATGCGTCTTTGTCATGTGCACCAATGCGCTCAGTTAACATATCTGCTGTAAAAGCGTCATCTTCCGTTTCTGCGGCTTCTAAGGCAGCTTTTATTATTTCTACTACCTTTTTATGACTTTTGTATAGGCATTCGACCATTTCTTCTGCCGTATAGTTGGAATTACCGGTGCCTATGGATTTTAACTGCTCGAATTCCTTATAGGTTGCCGGAGCTAATGCACCAAGAGCACGGATACGCTCGGCAATTTCATCAATCGCCAATGCCAATGCAGCATATTGTCTGCCGAATAGCTGATGCAGTGTGTCAAATTGTGGTCCGGTCACATTCCAGTGATAATTCTGGGTTTTTAAATACAGTGTATAGGTATCAGCCAATACGTGGTTTAGTTTTTCAATTGTTTTACTCATAATTTTCTCCATGATTAGGCTGCTTGATTGCAGCTTTGGTTAAAACATCCTAATGCTTTGCCGGCACTCAGTGCCCCAAGCGAAGTATCTACTTTAAGTCCATGTTTTTTTAGAATAGAGGCAGCAATCATTGCACGGCGACCACTGGCACATAAAGTTGTGATAGGTTTATCCTTATCAATTTCTTGTAAACGGCTAGATAGTTCACCAACATAAATATGTTGGCTGTTAGGCAATGAAAACACCTCTGCCTCATGTTTAGCACGCACATCCAGCAAGGTAAATTTTTCTTCTTTTTTAATACGCTTTTGCAATTCGTTAATATGAATTATTGGTATAGAAGTAAAGTCTTTACCGCTTACTTCCCATGCATGAGCACCATCACGCAGATAGCAGGTGACGTTATCAAAACCCAATCGCATGAAACTCGGCATAGCTTTTTCGACTTGCTCAATATTCTCCACAATGAGTCCTACCTTGTCATCATAGGAAATAATCCATCCGGCGAATGCCGCCACCATATCAAATGGTATATTAATGCTGCCAGGGATGTGTGCTCCGGCGAATGCTTCCGGACTGCGGATATCAATCGCCAGCAAGCCTTTCTGCAGGCGTTTATCAAATTCATCTGCACTAACCGGTTTTGGCTCTGGCAGCTTATTGACTAACGGAATACCCTCCAGATTATATTTTTCCATCATTTTGAAATAAGGGGCTTTATAATGATGCTCGGCAGCTTTATAAGCAATGAATTTATCCCGATCCTTCATTTGTAAAATACGATTATGCTTACGTTCATAGCCAATAGTAGAAAATTCCCTTGCTGCCAGCCCAGCACCGCATACTGAGCCTGCGCCATGTGCTGGGTAGATAATCACCTCATTACCTAGAGGCAAAATCTTGTTGAACAAGCTGTCATAGAGCAATCCGGCTACTTCTTCCTCTTTACCGGGGAAAAAGTCAGTACGTCCCACATCACCGACAAATAATGCATCTCCGGTGAAGATGCCAACGGGGTTATTGCTGAAAGACGTGTCAGCCACAACAACCGAGATACTTTCATAAGTATGCCCCGGTGTGGCCAATACTGTCAGTAGTAACTTGCCCAGAGGAAATGTATTACCATCCTTTGCAAACTCGCCATATTCAAAAGGCAATCCCTCACCATGAAGAATGGTTGCACCACTGCGCCGTGCCAGTTCCAGCGCACCGCTGACATAATCTTCATTACGGTGGGTTTCAAATATGTAGCTGATTTCAGCACCGTGTTGTTTGGCAATTTCAGTATAAATTTTACAATCACGGCGTGGGTCGATGACCGCTGCTTTGCCACCATCGCCAATGATATACGATAAATGTCCCAATCCTTCTGCATGTATGATTTCCAAAAACATAATTATTCTCCTTTACATGTATTGATAGAGCAGCTGCTGCCACTTAATTGATTCCACGGCATTATCGCCATTAATTTAGCTAAGCCACACCAGCCGGTAATGCCTGCCTGAAATAGGCCAACACCGATAAAAGCACTTAACCAGATAAAATGAATATTAGCAAAATAGCCTAGCAAGGCTCCTGCTAGCACCAACAATCCGGCGGTAATTTGTACCTGCCTGTCTAACGGGATGATCTGGTGCTTCCCTTTATGTGTTGGCAGCCCAGCTTCTTTCCAGCTGTTTAAACCACCTTCCATATTCCATACTTCTGCTGAAGGATTTTCTTTTATAATAACTTCGCAAGCATTGTGTGACCTTCGCCCGGACTGGCATTGAAACACGATATGTTGTGCTTTACTATCTTGTAATAGCTTACTGCTAACGGTTGCCAATGGCATAGACCGCGCCCCTTCAATATGCTCCGATGTGTATTCAGCAGGCTCTCGCACGTCGATCAACATGGCTTTTCCTTCTTTAAGCCAATCATTTACTTGGTTTGTTGTAGTCAAATGAATAGTCATATATCTACTCTGTTATCAATAATTATTTGCGTCAACCGAGACTTCCCGCTCTCTGTAATTTGAAACATAGCACTCTACATCAGGCATATCATTACTGCCAGAAATCCGTTGTAATGAATCAGCTTTTTCATGTTCATCTATTGTTTCTTGTTCAGTCATAATAATACAATCCTTTATTTAGGCTGATTACTTCAATAATACGTAGCTAACTTAAGTGAAGCTTAAGCTATATAAAATATCCTTCAGTTTGTTTTAAGGTTTGATGTCTATCAAGAGAGCAGGTCTATTAATTTAAATAAGGATATACGCCATGATAAATTTAGAAATACTGGAAAACAATATTGTAGGAATAAACGTAAAAGGATATCTTGAGGAGGGTGACTTCGAAGGGCTTACCTCGACCATCGATCTAATTATAGATATGAAAGGTAATATTAAAATTTTACTTGATGCAGCTAATTTTGAAGGCTGGAAAGACAGAGGCGCTGTAAAAGAACATTTTGAGTTTGTTAAATCACATCATAAAAAAGTTGATAAAGTTGCTTTGATAGAAGGCCATATATGGCAGCAATGGCTTGCAACTATTGCAGATATATTTATGCACCCAGAAGTGAAAATATTTGAAAAAAATGAACATAAGAAAGCACTTAAATGGTTAAATGAAAAATAAAAATATCCTTAATGTTCCCTTAAGGTAACCACACTAGTTTACTACCTATTGAAGATCAGGAAGACCTGATTTTCAAAAAATTTAATGTAAAAGGAATTGAAAATGAAACATTACACAAAAGCACTTTTGAGTGCGGCTTTGATTTCAAGCAGCTTAGTATCAGGAGTTGCTTTTGCTGAAGGATCTACAAAAGGTGCTGTCGTTGATCGCAATGGTAATTTTGTAAGATCTGCCCTTTCAGGTGAGTGCGTGCGTACCAAATGGGAGGTTGGAAGTGATGAGTGTGCTCCTAAGCAAATTGCTGAAGCACCACGCTATGTAGCACCTGCTTCTCCAGAGCCTCAAAAAATGACAACTAAAGAATATAACCGCGCATATTTGGTGTTCTTTAATTTTAATAAATACACCCTTACGGATAGTGCTAAGAGAATTATAGGGGATTTATTTGGTGATACCAAAAAAGCTAATAAGAGCTCCTTTGCTCTAACAGGTTATACAGACCGTTCCGGCCCAGATGCCTATAACATGGAATTATCCAGAAAAAGAGCTATGGCTGTAAAAGATGAGCTGGTTAAGCTTGGAGCATATTCTGGTAATATTACCGTAAGTTGGAAAGGTGAAAGTGACCCTCTTGTGCCTACCAAAGATGGTATCAAAGAACCTCAAAACCGTAGAACGGCTATAAAAGTTACAACTGAAACGAATGAATAGCAAATTTCGATTAGGCGCTGGATAATATCTGGCGCCTTTTTATGAGCACGAATTAACACCGTGCATATTTGCAAAATGTTTTTCTTCAACAAAATCTGCCAACATTTCTTCTTCTAAAGATAGAAGATTCTTGAACATCGCATCCATTTGTTGACAGTATGTGCTGGCATTCTTCTTCATTGAACGCTCTGTTGCTTTATTAGCAAGATTTGTAACAAAACGATTTAATTCCTGTTCATATCCAAATCCATACGTACGCTTAAAGTATGATTTTATTTCATCACCGCCATCAATAAGCCTATCTTGGTATTTACTCATGAATTTATTATAGTTTTTCTGTTGATCACACGAAAGTGCTGCAACCATCATATTACTTTGTAAGGCTCTAAGATCAAGAGCATCTGACTCTTCTTCCATGGCACACGCAAAGGAAGAAAACGGCATTAAAACAGCAACTAAAAATGCAAACAATACTTTCATAAACATCTCAAAATAAACTACCTTAACGCTAATTATACTCTTATATTATACAGTTGAAAATATTAATTTTCATTTAACCAGGGCAATCGATTTAAAATCCCCACTCAAAACCTACCCCAAAATATTTAATTTTATTGTTGTAAAATTGGCCATGTGGTGAATAACCGTTATAGGCTTCAAGCATAAGGCGTAAATTGCGTTCTGCTGGAGATGGATTGCCGAACTCCAGACCAAATTTAAGGCTCTGGTTTATAAAATAACTGTGTTCCTCAAAAGCTTTTAGATCTAGTCCAGCAATAAACCTGCCGTTTGACATGATTTTACTGTCACCATAATACTCAATACCGCCTTGCAATACAACCGGATCAAAATTATCAGGCTCTATATGAAACTGATATTCTCCTCCACCGTAAAACCTCCAATGATCAAGGTCATATGCAGACAATAAATGTAATGATTCAAAACTGTAATTTATTCTGTTCACTTTATTTTCAAGTAAAAACTCATCTCCCAAATGAGCACTTTGATGATAAACACGCAATTTTGAAGAAAAATTATCTTTACGGTATGTTAGCGGAATACCTATCATATAGTCAGCATTTATCAGATTTTTTGATTCTGTTTCCATATCAAAATGTGCAAATACTCCGGCCTCAATACCAAGGTTTACCTTTGAACCATCTATAGGCAGGTTCTGCCACTGGTAAAAATTAAAACTTTCTCCAAAACCTATGGCTGCCACCGTTGTGTTATCATCACCATAGTCGTAGGCTCTTATAGAAGCAGAGAATTTTGTTTGCTTAGGATCGGCAACCAGTGGCTGGAACAAATCATCTTTTGGAAATAGCTTTGGCTTTAGTTTATTCTTTTGATTTCTTTTTATCGGTGTTGTTTTTTCAACAATTATTTCATTAATATCATCAATTTGTGCCAAATAATTTTTTATCCATAAAATGTCCTGCTTTTTGGCATCTTTAATTAACAACGTTATCTTTTTGGTGTCGCTTACGGTTAGTTCATAATTTTCAATGTTCAACTCTCGTTCAACAACAGCGCGTAAATAGCCTTCCAGTACCTTGCTTTCCATAGGAGATGCAAGTGGCTGCAACGGAAAAAATAAGACAAAACAAGCTAGTATTATACTTTTAGACATAAGTACCTTCTATTATTTTTCACATTTTTTATAAATCATGATTTTAACTAATTCAAAGTTTTATCCTTAATGCTGGCTTAAGTTTGCATGTGTAGATTCAAAAACTGAGGCCAAGGCAATCATTATGGAACGCCCCATACCTCATGATTGTTAACGTAAAACTTTAGGAGAAAAACCATGTTAAGAAATCGTGACTTAATCCCTTGGGGTTTCGGGGATGCTGAAAATACTGCAGGCGTAAACCCAATCGTATCGTTGCAAAAAGAAATGGATCGTATGTTCGATAGTTTCTTCAAAGGAACCAACCTTGTTGCAGACAGTGCAGCGAATGAAGGAAAAATCCTGCTTACGCCCCGCATTAATATTTCCGAGACTGATAAAGAATATCAAGTCTCTGCAGAGGTGCCTGGGGTGGATGAAAAAGACATCGAAGTGAAGCTTACCAACGGCGTACTGACTGTCAAAGGCGAAAAGAAAGCTGAAAGCGAAGAAAAAGGCAAAGATTTTCACCGCGTAGAGCGCAGCTATGGCTCATTCAGCCGTGCTATTCGCCTGCCGGAAGATGCTGATGCAAGCAAGGTGGAGGCCAAATACAAAAAAGGCGTGCTGTCCATATCTGTTCAGAAAAAGCCGGAAGCCAAAGCCCAAAGCAAAAGCATTGAGGTGAAGGTCGAAGACTAATCTTCGTAAAGGCTATCGGGAGCCATCATGTCGGTGGCTCCCTTAATCAATCCAAGGAGAAAAACAATGAAACATTTATTTTTAGCATTATTCGTCGTGTGCTTTCTGTTCGCAACAGCAGGCCAACCGGCTCATGCAGAAGGTATCAGCGAATGGTTTAGCAACACATTCGGCGGTGATGATAAGGAAGAAACCGATACAGATCGCGACGAATCTTCCGAAGAAGAATATCAGGATGATGATTCGTATGACGCACCGGAAGATGAAGGCACTGATGGCGACAGTGATACAGATGAAAAATCTGCCCCTATCATCGACGATAACTCCACCCGCTTATAAGGAGAATGGTTATGCAACACGCCATACAGAAAAAAGAACCTCAGCTTCTCATCACTCACTGCACTACTCAGCTAGAGCATGACGAGTTGAAAGCGGAGTTTAAACAGATTTGTGAAACCTATGCCATTACAGTCCCTGAACTTTGCGAAAAGGAAGAGGATTGCTGCGATAAGGCAACAGATTAGGAGAATCACATGCATTGGAATGCCGAAGCCACCATACAGGAATGGGAACGTATCTATAAGGAGTTTAAGTTCATTATTGATAGTGATTCCGTACTGAAACGTGATTTTAACGCGCTGCGCAAGGAGCTGTTTCCTGATTCAGATGATTTCGAGGTATATCGTAAATTAGCCGATGGGTGTGAGTCCATTTTGCAGCATCTTCTTTCTGAAATTGACGAAAGTATTTGGGATGAAGAGCGTTTGGATGACGAAAGCCCCGCTGCAGAGTCGGACAAAGATGCCGAGCGGCAATATCAATATTCTCGCCTAAAACAGGCCGTTGAACGGTTTGATCGTGAATATATCACGGTCTCTTCCGGCGGAAGGCAAAGCAGCAAAAAAGGAGCGAATGTATGAGCAATATTGTTACACTCTATCACAGTGGCTATGGCCATACCCAACATCAGGCTGAAGCGGTGCACGAAGGCGTGCGTTCCGTAAAAGGCGTTACGGCACAGTTGATCAAGGTGGAAGATCTCGAAAGCCATTGGGATGATCTGGATAAGGCCGATGCCATTATTTTCGGTGCGCCAACCTATATGGGATCACTCAGCGCCAAATTTAAGGAATTCATGGAAGCGTCTTCCAAGCGCTGGTACGAGCAAAAATGGAAAGATAAATATGCTGCCGGATTCAGCAACTCTCAAAGCCTGAGTGGCGATAAGCTCAACAGCCTGGTGCAACTAACCATCTTCGCCGCCCAGCATGGCATGATCTGGATCAGCCTCGGCCAGATGCCCGATGCCAGCAATAGCATTGGTGCAAAAGACCATACTAATCGTGTTGGCAGCTACTTGGGTGCTATGGCGCAATCTGATCCAGACTCCAAAGCACCTTCTGGGGGTGATCTGGAGACGGCGCGTCTGCTGGGTGTAAGGGTGGCAGAAATAGTATTAAAAGGTAATTAACAATGAAAAGAATTTTATGTGCGCTAGCATTGCTCCTTGTCTCTTGCGAAACGGCAAATAAAGAAAAATACGCCAGCTTTGGTGATGATCCATATTGTACTGCATTTGCGGATGGAAAATTGAAAGCACATAAAAGAATTATTGAGTCTGCAGAAAATGCATTTTCTGTTATTCGCAGAAGGGAATATTGGAAGGAATCTTATCGTGAATGTATGGATTTTAGGCAACCTGCAGACTATTGCCAGATAACTGCTAATAATGATCTCAAAATTGAAGATGATATTGCTTCAGAGCGCAATGTCGTAATCCCCGAGTGGCGCAGAGACGATATTTATCAAAGCAGCTATAATCACTGCAAACAAACCTATTCACTTGAAAATTATTGCTCTAGTGCTGCAGGTGGAAGATTAGCTCGTTATGAAGAGGAGTTGTCACAAAAAGGCGGACGTCTATTCGAAGAAAGACGTAACCAGGTGTTTCGTGAATCATATAGCCAATGTTTAGAAAGTTTTGGACAAAGCGCTATGCCTGTTTTCAGAGATGACCTTGGTACAAGAACATTTAATAATAGAAATAATAATTCCGATTACGGAGAATAAACCATGAATATGATGAGAACATTTCTATTAATAGCAGCATTAACTGCGTTGTTTGGCGTGGTCGGTCTTGCTATTGGTGGTGAGCAAGGAATGATCATAGCGCTGGGATTTGCTTTGATGATGAATCTATTTGCTTACTGGAACTCAGATAAAATGGTTTTGGCTATATATCGTGCAAGACCAATTACCAAAAAAGAATCACCGGAGCTTTTTGTGCTAATAGAGAAGTTGGCTCATAATGCCGAGATACCAATACCGAAAGCTTACATTATAGACAATGACCAACCGAATGCCTTTGCAACAGGTCGCAATCCCGAACATGGGGCAGTAGCAGTTACTACCGGGCTTCTCAATTCGCTAAATGAAAGAGAAATCGCCGGAGTGCTTGCGCATGAGCTGGCACATATCAGAAATCGTGATACGCTTACTATGACTGTTACAGCTACCATTGCTGGTGCAATTAGTATGCTGGCTAATTTCGCTATGTTCTTTGGCGGCAACCGTGAACGCAATATGGGCCCAATAGCGATATTACTGATGGCCATACTGGCACCTTTAGCGGCAATGCTGGTGCAAATGGCGATTTCTCGAACACGGGAATATGCAGCAGATAAGGATGGTGCAGAAATTTCCGGTGACCCGATGGGGCTTGCTTCTGCGCTTGCTAAAATTTCTAAAAAAGCTGAATTAATTGATAATATTGCAGCAGAGAATAATCCTGCTACTGCCCATATGTTTATTATCAATCCACTGCACTTACGTTCAATGGATAATTTGTTCGCAACACATCCAAATACGGAGAATCGTATATCCAAATTGCAATTATTTGCAAAAGAGATAAATAGCGGTAAGAATAACAGCAAAAGTCCGTGGGGATAAATATGAATTTAATGCCTAAAGAATTGGTTATTCCTTTAGAAATCATGTCCTACTTTTTTATATTTGTAGTAGGAACTTTCTTTTTATGGGTTGTAGTATTATACGTAATTGACAAAACACAAACCACCCATGCTATCCGCCATAATTACCCGGTTATTGGCCGCCTTCGATACCTATTTGAGCATTTGGGAAAGTTTTTTCGTCAATATTTCTTTGCGATGGATAGAGAGGAACTGCCCTTTAACCGTGCCGAACGTAGTTGGGTTTATCAGGCCGCTAAAAATTTGGACTCTACCGTTGCATTCGGTTCAACTCGTGACATTAGCAAGCCTGGTACGGTCTATTTTACTAATTGCATGTATCCTACGCTGGAGGTCGAGGCCGAAAAACCAGAACCAATTACTATTGGAAAAAATACCAAAAATCCGTATACCCCACGTTCGTTCTTTCATATTTCTGCAATGAGTTTTGGTGCAATTTCGGTTCCTGCTGTACGAGCTCTTTCCAAAGGAGCGAAAATGGCTGGCATATGGCTAAACACGGGTGAAGGCGGTTTATCGCCATACCATTTAGAAGGCGGCTGTGACATAGTTTTTCAGATTGGCACGGCAATGTTCGGTGTTCGAGATGAACACGGCAAACTTTCCGATAAAAAGCTAAGGGAAGTAGCTTCCCATGAACAGGTGAAGATGATTGAGATTAAACTTAGCCAGGGGGCAAAGCCAGGCAAAGGTGGTATTTTGCCCGGTAAAAAGGTTACCGAAGAAGTCGCAGGGATTCGAGGCATTCCTGTCCACCAGGATGCCATCAGTCCTAATCGTTTTCCGGATATTGATGGGCCAGAAGATTTACTGGAAATGATCAATCATGTTCGTGATGTTTCTCAAAAACCTGTTGGGATTAAGCTCTGTGTTGGTAATGCTGTGGAAGTAGAAGAGTTATGTTTAGCTATAGGTAAATCAGGAATTGAATCTGCTCCAGATTTTATCACAATAGATAGTGGCCATGGTGGCACCGGAGCTGCGCCAATGAGTTTGATTGATAATGTAGGCGTACCAATCCGTGAAAGCTTACCTATTGTAGTAAACCTGCTTCAAAAGCATGGTTTGCGTGAACGTATCCGAATTATTGCCAGCGGAAAATTGGTTAATCCGACGGAGGTGGCCTGGGCGCTTTGTGCAGGGGCAGATTTTGTCAATAATGCCCGTGGTTTTATGTTTTCATTAGGTTGTATACAAGCATTGCAATGTAATAAG
>CALCTU010000085.1 GCA_937907045.1 uncultured Alphaproteobacteria bacterium | reverse complement strand
TAAGGCGGCTATACGCTTGGGTACTACACAGCCTCAATACCGGTTGCATGACTTGCCCGTGTGGCAATAACATCCGCAATATTAAACGAGGGGTTTTCAGCTTCAAATATGGAAAGCAAAGTTCTTGTGCAGGACCGTTGCGCAGATGGGTCTAAAAGCTTACTATTGGCTGCTTGAAACCACGCACGTTGAAGTTGACGACCGGCCCTTCCGCCATTACCAAGTAACTTAGGTCTTTGTACCTCACAGTTTAATTCAAATAATTTTCTAGCAAGTTCAGGAAAATGGTTTTTGGTAGCAATAGTAAGGGGAGTTTCGCCAGAGTCTGTTTTAGCATCAATGTTGGCGTGGTTTGTTATTAAAGACTCAGCAAGTTTAATCATGTTTTTGCTACATGCAAGGTGCAAGGCAGTTCTACCCTTACCGTCTTTTTGATCTAGACTAACCTTAGAGCTTACCATACGAGCAATTAATGAGAAGGCAATGTACTCATGACCCCCTTTAATTGCTTGATGCAATGCTGAAGTTGAATAACGTTTTGTGTTTACTAGTTCAGTAGAGATCCCTTCTTCTTCTAACAAAGAATCAACGATGCGTTCTTTACCATGCCGTGCTGCATGCATAAGGCTTTTATTTTTCAGTCGTTCTAGATCTAAGTCATCTCTATTGGCTAGTTTTGCAAATAATGTATCGAGGATTGTTGGTTGGTCGGCATCAATAGCTGCATCAAGTAGTTTCTGAATAGCAGGTAATGTGGATAGAAGTTGGGGATATTCCTCAATTATTTTTCCAAATAAAGTGACGTTTGCGCACGCTATTGCTTTAAATATTGGAGATGAACTGCCAGTGTAAAGCTTCTTATCTAATTTAACACCCTGTATTGCTTTAAAATAAAGGTCTATTAATGGCGTGTCGTTTCTTGCAATGGCATCATCTAATGCCGATAGGATATGATCAGCATATTTTTTATGCAAACGTAAATTAAAGTGAGCGCCAGCGTTTGCTAAACAAAGCACAGCTTGGTGGTTTTGTTCTTGAACGGCATTACAAAGCAAAGTATCTAAAGTAGATCGTACCTGTGTATTACCGCGAATGCCTTCGTCGTAAAGTGTACCAAGAAAGGTACAGAACTGGCTGAAACAGACAAAATTCTTAATACGAACTAATTTTTCTAAAATTGAACGATGGTGATCGAAGACAAATTGTCGGTTTTCAGGGCTTTCAAGGTCTAAATAGTCTCCCAGCTTACGTGCATCGCGTAGTATCAAATGCTCAAAGCCACTTTCATAGGTTTTATCAAAGACACGTCCTTTCAGTAAAAGTCCTTCTCGAACCATGACTAATGCTGAAGGTTCTGGATGCTCACGATGTTGATTCATACCGTGCTTTACATAGTTAAAAATATCGTCTCTACGATAGCGTGCAGCTAAGAATGCAAGGCCAACACCAATATTATGGCGGGAGGCATAGTTATTTGGGCCAACTGATGCAAGAAGTAAGTCAAGAATCTTAGTGGCATCCGGATGGTGCATAAGATTTTCTAATTGTGTTACAGGTGTTAGAGAAAAACGATGCGCGTCATTAACAGAGCTGGCTATTGGATGGCATAGATTATGTTTATCTATTTCAGAAGAAATTCCCCAGGCTGTTTCAATTATTTCAAAGGGAGCGTGATTTACTACCAATGTTTGTAAGTTGTAAGTTTCCACCACATTGCAACGTGTTTCAGGCATTGGAATGTTTATTCCGGTTGATTCAGAAATAGTTTTAAGTGCACTTTCATAAGTAGCGCCGTCGCTATGCGGCATTAACTCATTAATAGCTTTTAATGTCCGAAAAAACTGGTAATAGCTACGGCCTTTTTGGTTTGGTAAAATAAGGAGAGACAGTGCTTTAGCGACAAATATTTTTTCTAGTTTGTTGCCGGTGGAAAACAAAGATGCGAGTTTATCTGGTGTATCACATGCTAATAAATTTTCTGGCAATGAAAGACGAAGGTCAGAAATAGTGACCTTAGGGCCGAAAGTTTCAACCAATTTAAGAATAATGGCGTCGCAGTTAAAATGGTAATAACCATTTTCGTCTTCAACCATATAATCACTTGGATCGAGTCCGTAATTTAACAAAGCTT
>CALCTU010000084.1 GCA_937907045.1 uncultured Alphaproteobacteria bacterium | reverse complement strand
TATTTTAGCAACTTGACCTGGCAATCCTTCACCCTTCACTAATTCAAGATTTTCAGTTGCCGCAATAAAATCCTTATATTTTAATTTATCTTCACAATACCATATATTCGATGACTTTAGTCTTTCTGAAACTGGGTCATAAAAAAATGCATGGCCAATTGGCCATTCAAAGAAATGACAAATTAAATCCAACACATCTTGATAAACATCAACCTCACACTGCGTTTGGTTTGCCTCCGTAGCAATGTTTAGTAAAAGCATTGTTAGAGCTGATTCATATTTTATTTGTTCTGTTTGTTTATCTACCACCGACTCTAAATGATCACTATGTCGTTTAATTTCTACTTCTGCTTCCTTGATTCCTTGAGCATTGCTTCGGAATACCTTCATGAACTTAATCATTTCGCCTATTTCATCGTTATAGTGAACCTCTGGAATAACTAAATTTACTTCACCATCTGCCAATCGTGACATACTAGCGGTTAATAACCTAACTGGTTCAAGCACCCTTCTCTTTAATACATATATGACAACCAATAACACCACCAAGACTGTCATTCCCAATAAGAAGGTAGTGACCATACGAAAAATCATTTTATCATAGTAGTAATCTATAATAACCCTTTCAGGCTTGCGCATACTAATTTCGAACTTTCTAATTCCATCCAATAAGAATGTAACTGTTTCAAGTATGTCTTGCGCATTCACATTGAATTTCTTATCACTAAGCTGACTAACATAGAGCTGCCTTCGAATATCATTTAGTACCTCAAGACTTATTTCAATTTTTTCAAGCTCATTAATCAAACTAACAAATATTGCCTCTTTATTCTCAAAAACATCATCATTATCTCGCATATGCTCCATATACCTTGCTATTTCATTCCGAGCATTTTCTTGACGACCGCTAATTAGCAATATTTTATTTTGAACCGCTTCATTATCAAAATCCTCTTTTCCTTGAACAAGCATTGAAAGAATAATTCCTTGTTCTGATGTAGCTTTATATAACTCAAATATTGCTTGTTCTAATACAACATGTTGTGAGTACAACATTCCCTCAAGACTATCTACCAAATACAACTCCCCTACTGAAGTATTTAGCGAAATTAGTATCTGATTAAAAGCCGAAAGCATTTGATCAGATGATATATACTCCCCTTTTTCTATGCGATCATAAAAATCCATCAATTTCGCATAATGAAATTTAATAGACCTCGAGCCAGTAACATTTCCGTCATATACTGACAACCTGTCAAGATCATCTATAATATCAACAAGCATCCGTTTTAAATGACCTCGCTGCTCAAGAAGATCCTTCTTCTCTACTTCTGAATATAATTCAAAATTTTTCGATACCATGACATGTAATTCTTTGAAAAAACGATCTTCAAAGTTTCGAATACGATACACAACCGACGATAAGGACAAATAATAATCTATTTGCCGATACTCTGCATATACCTGGCGCATGATACCACCACCCATGATCACCATAAATAGTGCCAAAATCACAAATGAGAAAAGCACGATCCGCTGTATGGAAAAAAATCCATATTGTTTTGCACCTGAAATCTGATGTGATACCTCAACCATCCTAGAAACTATACCTCATCTTAAACATAACAGTCCTGCCAATTTCATTACTTCCACCCGTCCCTGCTCCAGTAACCAGAGTCATTGATGGACGTTCATGATGATCATCAATGAGGTTAAATCCTTCTATCGCCAATTCAAACTGATCCGTCACATGGTGTCTAACTGACGCATTCATAATTAAGTAATCCGGCACCTCGATATTTGTTCTTCTTGGATTAAGAAAATCAAGTACTGTGGCACTATAATTAACCCCCGAAACATAGTGCAGGTCTGTATTAAATTCCCAATCTTCATAATCATAAGCCAACGCAAGATTTACTTTATGACGAGGTTGATTGGTCTCAAAGTCTAAATAATGACTCGTTTTTGCACTCTGAGAGTCCGACGTTACAAGATAGCTATAATTCATGTTCCATGATAACGTATCTTCTAATAATTTTCCTTGAACTGAAAGCTCAACACCTACTGACTCGGAGTCTCCAGCATTTTCGTATGTTAGATCCGAGATTGTATTTCCATTAATACCAAACCCAGCATATTCGGTTGTGACAATAATATCTTCCATACGCTCATAAAATACATCAGTGCCCACCGTAATGCCATAACTTGGCAGTGATCGCATATATCCTAGTTCAACGGTTGTGTTTGTTTCCGTATCAAGATGTGGATTACCATATGTCTCTGTAGTACCTACAGTACTTTGTCCCATTTCATTCAAACTGGGTATATGCAGCCCTCTTGCAGCAGACACCCTGTACGTTGATACATAATCTGGCTTATACACTAATGCACTATTAAAACTAAACTCTGTGTTATCTTGGTTTGAATCATCTGCTGATATACCCAAAATTGTATCTGTGGTAACTAGACCACCTTTACGATTCGTTTCCCAATAATCAACTCTTACAGCATGTGTGGTTGATAATGTGTCATTAATTTTCCAATCCCACATTGCATTAGTTGAATAAATATTCATGGCAAACTGCCCTTGTCCCGTACCAGTTTCAGGACCTTCTAACTCATTATTCCGAAACTCCACACCTGTTCGCAACGTATGGTCTGTCCCCAACGTCATCAAATTAGATGCCTGAACAACGTTAAGTCGATTATTTAATTCACCCAATGGAGCTAATAATGTTTCTTTAATGCTTATGGTCAAATCCACCTCATTTCTATACGCCTGAAACGACCATACTCCTGAATTTTCAGTTTCATGAGTAAGCCCTACTTTGTAGCTTCTTGTTATAGTACCCACATCAGAGACAATATAAAACGGAGCTGTAGAGTCTGAAGATTGGTTGTTATACCCTGACTCAAATCGCAGCGACGTAATATCCGATAGTTGAATTTGAGTATCAATGCGCGCCGATATTTTATCGATGGCTCCTTCTTCACTTGTATAGGGAGACAAATTAAGCCTACTATAACCATCTGAATCTAACTTTCCGGCCGAAACTCTAATTCCATAACGATCGCTTCTGTAGGTAGTAGCACCATTTAGCTCACGGTGGTCTTGTTGGCCAACCCGTGCTTCAATCACATTTACATCATCATATAATGGATTAAACGTTACAATATTAATCACACCTGAACTTGCATTAAATCCAAACAACGATGTATTTGGTCCTCGAACAATTTCTATTTGCTTAACTTCAGATAATTGCACCGGAAAACTATGCCATAATGTCATACCATAATTATCTTGGTACACTTGTCTGCCATTAACCAACACTAATAATCGGTTAGAGTAAGGCTGATTATAACCACGAATATTAACATCAGCTTGACCTTTAAAATTTCTTACAACATCAACACCAGCATAACGACGCAAGATTTGAGGTATATCCAAAGCACCTGAACGACGGATTTGGTCAGCGGTGATAATATCCATCGAAAGTGGCACTTCAGAAACACGTTGCGGTTTTCCCGTTGCACTAACAGTTACAGGTTCTCCAAATACTTCTTCTAAACCTGAATAATCAATACTTTGCGCATGGGCACCGCTCCCCAGCATTATGCCTGTACATAATGCAATGCTAAGTAAATGATTAAGTTTAATACCAACCATAACGGATAACACTCCTATAACCGTTTTACCATCAATCTAAACGCTGCTTGTAGGTCAAAACCAAGCATGCCTAGAACATGTTCATTTAAGTAAATATTTGTTTTCTCACCCACGTCAAAACCCACCGCACAATATGCCTCTTGAGCACATCGTTTATTGTCACCAATTAACATAATGTGTTTTCGTTTTGCGACGCTAAGTACCTCTTCAGATACTTTCGTATCAACCTCCCCAACAAACATGACAATATGTGCTTCTTTTAAAGCTATATTCAATGAATCTGTTGAATGATATGAAGCAGAAACCTTGCGCCTCTTTACATTTTTATCATGGAACATTGCTGCATATTGTTGTGCCTTACCCTTAAATAGAGTATCGCCTTGCTGATAAAGAATCACAAAGTGAATGTTTCCATCTTTATGGTCAATCCCACGCATATACTTAATAGCATTGGTCACTACCTTAACAACATTCTCCTGGGTAGCAGATAAACTACTCCCCGGAAAAAGAATAACTCCTATAGTTATAGCGATGACACATGCTGTTAATATTCGCATCGGGCTAGCTTACCTTGCTATATATTTGTATAATAGGTGCTAATTGCACAACTGTGTAAATTTTACGACAACTTCCTTAAAAAAATGTAAATAGCAAAAAAATATTCCGAGTAAAATCAACTGGTAAGCCGTTAAAGAAAATGATAGAAATACCTTATCATGAAAAATGTCTATCATATACTGCATCAGACACCCGCATTTGAACCATACGAAATGTATCGGGAAACCGAAGCGCTTGCTCAAGGGCTTGTAAAATCTGGCCTCATGCGAGTTGATGCTGATCCAAAAAGAAACTTTGTTTATTTTTCTATTAGCAAATCTGGCATTAGCGTTGCCTTTAGCCATCGTGAAATCACCGACCCAGCTTTAATCGGCCGAACCAAAGAAATCATCATTAGTTACCTGCAATATGCAGGCTACAAAAACATTGAACGTGAGTTAGACTTGCATTGGGGAAAACTTCACCGTCAAATGGAAACAAATGTTAACATTCCACTTATTTGGGAAGAGCGACTTGCTAGGCTTATTGTACAATCTGCAGAGCCAGTGGTTACCCAGCTTATACTAATTGAACGCGTGGAAGTCTTTATTAGTTTCGGTTTTGAGGTAGGTGATGTCATGGACGTCCAAAGCTGGAAAGTCTCAGGAAAGAACAGTGGTCTCCAAAGTACTGATGGCGTTAATAGTGCAGTTTACGTATCTTGTGGTGGCAATCCATTTATTGTCAATAAAGAGCAAGCAACATTTGTTACTGATGGCTATCAGGCACTTGCCAGAACAATGATTATTGCCGGACAAGAAATGGGGCACTACGCCGATATTTTACGCAACAATAAGGGGCAAAAAGTATCCCGACACTCAGCTGACTTTGGAGGACGCAGAGCAAAGCCACACGTAAAACGTGCTCGTCAGCACGATATTGCCCGATGTGATGCTATTCGTGAGGCAATGCGGTCATTTGGCCTTGCACGACTTGCCAATTACGACCATGAATATCGTCATTATCGTAAATTTAAGATCAAAAGCAGAAATGTATGGCTGGTTCGTTTAAAAATGAAAATCATGGGTTGGATCTTTAAACGTAAATGCCGTAATGCAGGATTATATTTCATCGATTTTATGCGCAAAGAAGAATGTCTTGGCGCTCAAATGGTGATTATGTTGGCAGATATGCGATTTAACTTAGCACCCAAAGCAGATGTTTACTCAAGAGATGATCCCGAAGAAGAAGATGCTATTGCATGTATTGAAGCATTAGCTAGGGTGCCTCAGCAAGTAAATAAATGGGGACATGCAGCAACTGGCGCATTAATGCACGAACTATACCACATCTATTACGATGAAGTGATACCATCTTGTATTGAGGCCGTAGAATTTTTCACCAAAGACACCTATCGTATCAGCCAGACCAAACAACGTACCCCTTTATGGATTAAACTTAAAAAACTTGTCGGCAAAGGTCCAAAAAAACCCGAGATTGCACCATTATACGTAGACTAAGCTGTGTAATAGATTTTCAAAAGGTCTTTAGTGCTTATTAACATCCCTAACGCGTCCCAACAACTCTCCCATACGCTGTAATGGCTTTGAACAATCATCCCGCGGAACCACTACCTCTATCACAACCATTTCATCATGATCTTGGGCATAACTTAGTGCGTTATTAAAGGTACTCATGGTTGTAGCTTTAATTGAAGCCCCATAACCAAGTACATCCGTAATACGCGTATAATCCCACGGGTGAATATTATTAAACGTACCATCAATAATATGGCGCTGGGTACCATAACCATCGTTATTAATAATAATCACCACCGGCTTTAAACCATATTTAGCCATAGAAGAAAGTTCCATTCCTGTCATTTGGAATGCACCATCTCCCACTATAATAAATGTCTTACTCTCAGGAAAAGCCGCCATCACACCCAACGCACCAGGAACAGCAAATCCCATTGATAAATAATACGCATCTGAAAAAAAGTGTCCTCTGACTGACGTTCTTAACCCCAGTGCCCCAACTAATGCATCACCTGTATCACAGACTATTGAGTGGTTTTCTTCTAAATAATTAGCAAGAAGATTAAACATAGCTTCCACTGTAATTGGGTCATCTTGATTTGATTGGTCAATAATGACTTTCTGCGGAGGTGTATACGGGTTGGGATTAATAAATTCACCTCGCGATTTAATAGGTGCCTGTGTTAAGGCCTCTAATGCATCAGTAAAACACACATTATCATAGCTTTGCAGCCCAATTTGTGCTTTTTCCGTATTTAGATTAATTGCTTTTTTTCTGTCTAATTTGGTCATACCAAAACCCAATAATACATCAGACAAAAACGCACCAATCAGAATAACACAATCACTTGATTCTACATATTCTTGGCAAATTGGATCTGAACATGCTCCTCCATACACACCAATGTAAAGCGGATTTGTTTCACGCACCACGCTTTTACCCATTAAGGTTGCAGCAATAGGAATATTGTATAATTTAGCCAAATCAGACGCTAAATCTGTTAGGCCATGACGATGCAACTCAACTCCAGCCACAATGACGGGCTTTTTTGATTTGTTTATTGACTTGGCCGCCTGCTCTATAAACGCTTCTAGTACGTCTTTATCGCTCTCTTCAAGAGGAGGCTTATATTTTCTTAGTTGTTTGAAAGGGTCAATAAGTGCATCGGCAATATCAAACGGCAATTCAATATATCCGGGTCTGCTTTGGCGCTTTACTTCTTCTACTACCCGTACAATTTCACTTGCAGCCATGTCAGGATCCAAAATCACTGTACTGGCGCATGTTACTTCCTCAAACACCCTGGCCTGGGTTTCAAACGTTTTTACTTTATGGTGCACCATCGGATCTTTGTATCTATCTTTAGGAGAAGGCCCTCCAGAAACAATAATAAGTGGGCTCTTCTCTGCATAGGCTCCTGCGACTGCATTGAGCATATTTAGTCCGCCCACACAATACGTCACCACCGCCAACCCTAATCCTTTCGCCCTAGCGTAACAATCTGCTGCAAACCCTACCGAAGGTTCGTGAGTGCATGTCATAATAGAAATTTTTGACTGATCTAAGTGCCTAAATGTTGGAAGTACAAAATCACCGGGAATGCCAAACGCGGTATCCACACCACGATTATAAAGATATTCAAACAAAAACTCTGCAACTGCTTGTTTTTTATGAAATATGGACATACCTGCTCCCAATTATTTTTAAGACCTTACATGCCATTGTAGCATGAATATTGTTTTTTTCAAAACCAGGAAAAGCAACCCATGATTAATTTTCTATACCAATCTTTACACAGCAAGTTGAGTGTGCATAATGTATCCTACCTTAAGATGTTCTTAAGGTGTCTACCTTTCAAGGTAGACCTAGGTTAAAAAGGACGATGTTCTTTGCGGCCGTGCTTATTCTTGATAGGTAGACTTCATTAACTCTTCAATTTAGGAGAATCTTGATGGAGACACCAAATCCAGAAAGAAGAAAAGCACGAAGTCTGCTTAAACTCTTCGTGCTTTTTCTTAAGTGTTTAATTATTCTATTAGAATATTTAAGACGCTAACAATCGGGTTGCTGGGCCAATTGGCCTGGCAACCCCTCCTAGATTTCATTATACATCACCACCCCATTGGCGTCAAACACAATCCTAAACCACAATATAAAACCCACCATCGGGACGTTCATCTGGAGGCAACACAAAATCAGTCGACTCTTGGCACGCCCAAGATGGAGCTTGGCTAGCCATTTTGACCCATGTATCCCTAATAACGTGAAGGTTATCAATCACCCTTTCACATGCAGATAAATCATCATCACACTGAATTTTTACAAGCTGAGCTTCGATGGCGTCATAGTAAGCCAAAAATGCATCTATCAAATCCTCTGGCGCATCAATATGCATAAGCGACGATCTTAGTCCCTTAATAACTCCAGCAGTTTTATCTATCAACCGATAGCGCATATCATAATTCTTATTATTAATGGCCTCCACAGCTTGCTGCATATAGCTTATAGCATTGCTATATATCATTACCATTTGTTCAGCAGGTTTTAATGTGTGTGTCGCATATTGATATGCCTGATATGGAACTTCTTCTTCTAACATGCCTCATTCCTTTTAGAATGTGACACGTACCTCGTCTCTTAAATACTTCTTGTTACTTACTTTTCCTTACCTAACGTATATTAAATTACCCTATCCCAATAATTTTGAGATAGATTGTTGTGCGTTTGCATTTACTTGGGCAATAATCGATGACAGCGATTGTACCCTTATTTGCAACTCAGCAAACTTAGCCGCATCTTCGGCAAAGTCCGTATTGAGCAATAAATTACTAGCCTGTGTTAACTCATCAGCTATTGCACCATTAACTGTAATAACAGATTCAAATGCGTCAATTTTACCAATCACTGCAGCCCGGATAGCATTTACATTATCCACAGCATTATCAATTATATCCGACGCAGTAGATGCACCGGTTGTGGTTGAAATATCAAGTGTTTGTGACACACCGCTATCATCTAAATAAATATCGGCTGTAGCAGCACTATCTATGGCAAGTGTAATGGTATCAGTACTATCTTGTCCCACCTGAAAAGCAAGTGAGGATGCATCATCAACATTGAATATAGCATCCAATGCATCGGTAAATACAGCTATATTGGTAGTTGTGTCTAAGGAAATAGTTTGCTGATCAACATTGGTTAAATCAATCCGGAGTTGTCTGCCATCGGTTGTTGATGCGCTGTGTAATACTAATATTTCACCATTACCACCTTCCCCATCATTGGTGGTTAATGTTTTGGTGGTAGTATTATAATCACCCGTATTATTTTCTCGTC
>CALCTU010000083.1 GCA_937907045.1 uncultured Alphaproteobacteria bacterium | reverse complement strand
CATCAAACACACGCATTGCCTTTGCAATATCCAAACCAATCACATTCAAAGCAGCAAGTACCAATGCACTATTTCTTGCATGGTGCAATCCGGCTAAAGCTAGCAAATAATGATATTCCTTATCATTCATCAATAATGTAATTTGATGATTCTTTATATCGTAATTTTTTACACATACATCCGCCTGTTCGGCCTGCCCTACTTCTATAATATGAGTGACACCATAGTGACTACTAGCAAGACTCTTAACATAAGGAGTATATTTATTATCTGCATTGAGTATCAGTGTCCCGTCACCTAATAAGCCAGAACATATTTCTGCCTTGGCTGCGGCAATATCATTTACAGAATCAAAATGTTCAATATGCACAGGCTCAACATTACTAATGATAGCAACATGAGGCTGAACTAAATCGCTCAATGGAATAATTTCACCTGCATGATTCATACCCATCTCAAAAATGGCAACATCAGCATCATGTGGCATATTAGCCAGGCATAATGGCACACCAATATGATTGTTTAAATTACCTTTACTGGCATAGGTATTTGCTTGAGTTGATGCTGCGGCAAGTAGCATCTCTTTTACGGTGGTTTTACCTACACTCCCAGTTACACCAATAAACTTAGCATCGCTATTAAGGCGCTTATACGTTGCAAGATCAACTAAAGCCTGCATTGTATCTTCAACAATAATACAACGACTAGCCTGCACTCCTTCAGGCACGTGTGTTACAATTGCCGTGTTGGCACCAGCTTCAAATGCTTGCGATACAAAATCATGACCGTCAAAATGTTCACCTTCAATCGCTAAGAAACACATTCCTTGTTCAATGGTTCTACTATCTATTGAAATACCCAGCACACCTAATGATGCTGGCACGTGCACATCAAGTGCTTGTTGAAGCTGCGCTGAATCCCATATGGGCACTGATGACATTGCTGTATTATTCATAATGATTCGTTTTTAACTAAATATCTATCCATTGGCAGCTTCTTTTACTGCTTGTTTATCATCAAATGCAAGCACTTGATTCCCTATAATCTGATATTGTTCATGCCCTTTACCAGCTATTAGCAACACATCATCTTGAGATAATTGCCCTAAAGCATAAGCAATTGCTTGTTTTCGATCAGCTACTTCAACAGCATCTGGACATGCTTGTAAAATTTCTTTTCGAATAGCCGCTGGATCTTCCGTTCTAGGATTATCATCAGTCACAATAATAACATCAGCATACTCATGTGCAACGCTTCCCATCATCGCACGTTTACCTTTATCCCTATCTCCTCCACAACCAAATACCACCCCCAACGTCCCTTTTGTAAGCGGTCTTAGCTCCATTAAAGCACTTCTAAGAGCATCAGGCGTGTGCGAATAATCCACCACAACGCATGGCGCTTGGGTATTGACTCCCAAAACTTTTTCCATTCTTCCTGGAACACCAGAAAGCTTTGGTACGCAGGCCATAACTCGATCTACCTCATGCCCAACCGCAAGTAATAACCCAATTGCACAGGCAACATTACTTGCTTGAAACTTGCCAATTAAATGCAGATCAACTTCATAATCTTTATTATCAACACTATATATTACAACTTGTTTATCAATATGTTGCGTTGATTTTTTAATCTTAATATCATCTCCAGACTCACCAAATGTTACGACCCTAATTTCCCTAGCATGGCATATTGATTGAACCTCCTCAGCCTTTGGATCATCCGCATTAATAACTGCAACACCACTGTCAGGCAATATCTGGGAAAATAATATCATTTTGGCATTAAAATAATCTTGCTCAGTTTTATGATAGTCCAAGTGATCACGAGAAAAATTAGTAAAAGCAGCTGCATTTAGATCAACACCATGCAAACGATATTGGGACAAACCATGGCTTGATGCCTCAAATGCCATCTGATCAACTTCAATATTTGCCAATAATGCGTGTAATTCCTCTGCTGGAGGTGTGGTTAAACCACTATACGTATCCACTAATGACTCACCCTGACCATCACATACACCAATGGTTCCTATAGATGCACTTCTAATACCCAATAAATGCCCCAATTGTGCTGTAAAATGTACCACGGATGTTTTTCCATTCGTACCAGTGACAGCAACATTTACTTTGGGTTGGCGGTGATAAAAAGTCCTACACAAGAGACTATACGCCTTACGAGGCTCATCCACCTTAATCACTGGACAGCCATTTACCTTTATTTTTTCATGAGAAACAATGGCACATGCACCAGCATGAACAGCAGCATCAATATATTTTGTGCCATCTTGGCAGGAGCCCGATATTGCAACAAATAGATAACCTGGCTTTACATTTCTTGAATCACACGTAATTCCCGAAACCAGAGCATCATCATCACCCAGTTCCAATTCAATATCTAAGGCAGCAATCAGTTTAGAGAGAGGCAAGTTGGGCGTTTTTCGTATCTTCATCGTCATGATACCAGAATTCCTGTCTTATACGTTCATCATCTTCGTCCACCGGATAAATACCCAGCATTGGTGCAATACGCTCTATCAACTTACCAACAATTGGAGCAGCAACCACACCGCCAGTTACATAATCATAGCGAGATTTACGCTTTGGCTCATCAACCATCACAAATACCACATACTTTGGCTGATGCATAGGAAAAGCACCGATAAATGATGCCATAATATCACTTCGTTCATATTGACCTTTTTTGGCTTTGTCCGCCGAACCGGTTTTACCTCCAACAAGGTACCCTTCAACATCAGCACGCTTACCAGTACCATGACTTACTGCGAGCCGCATCAACTTACGGACATTATCAGACGTATTTTTACTGACCACCCGCCTACCATCGTAATAACTATCCAGGGCATTGCGTTTGATCAGATTAGCGTCATGCCAGATTCCACCATTAACCAACGATGCCACGCTCTGCACCAAATGCACTGGTGTCACAGCAATGCCATGACCATAAGATATGGTCATCGTACTTGCCTTACCCCATTTTGGTGGCAATAATGGATATGATTTTTCGGGTAATTGTAAGTTAAGCTCACTTAGCATGCCGAGCTTTTCTAGAAATGCCTGCTGCTGATTTTGGCCTACCTCCACCGCCATCTGGGCTGACCCAATATTAGATGAATGAATAAATATTTGCGGAACCGACATTACTCCGTTCGTAGGATGATAGTCTCTGATGGTAAATTGAGAAACTTTTAACGGCTTTGACACATCATACGCATCATCCATACTAATTTTACCCGACTCAAGTGCCATAGCTACATTATGAATTTTAAACGTTGACCCCATCTCATAGACGCCTAATGTCATTTGATTAAACAGCTGTGCATCCGAAGCAATTGAAGGCTCATGAGGATCAAAATCTGGCAAACTAACCATCGCTAGCACATCACCATTATTCACATCCATAACTATACCACCAACACCTTTGGCCTGATATTGCTCCATGGCGTCAGAAAGCAATTGATACATCATGCCTTGTATACGCAAATCAATGGTCAATGCTAACGACACCAATGCCTTATCATTACTTTGATCATCATAGTCGCTCAAATAACTATTATATTGTTTTTCAATACCTGCAAGGCCATTACCATCAATATTTGTAAAACCCAACACGTGGGATAACAAGCTGCCATGCGGATAAATTCGACTTTCTTCACGCTTGAAATAAACCCCAGGAATGCCAAGTTTATTTACCAAATGTTGCTGCTCAGGTGTAAGGTTACGCTTTAACCAAACAAAGCGCTTATTTGACGTTAGACGCATTTTTAGTATGTCTGGATTAATATCGTCAAATACGCCCGCAAGTACTCTTACCACCTCATCTGCATCAATAATCATTTTTGGATCAGCATATAATGACGCAGTTGTAAGATTTACTGCCAGCAACATACCATTACGATCTGTAATACTTGCCCGATTAAATAAAGCATCACCAGAAGATGCCATATCATACCCCAAATCAACAGTATGCTGACTTAGCGCCACACTAAACAACCTTACGACAATTACCGTAAAGCAAATACCAAAAGCCATGGTTACTAAGCCAAGGCGATGTTGCGGAAAATGGTGCGCTTGAGATCCACTGTAATACATGAACAGATCCTTATTCGTATACTAGCGCACTTGCAAGTACTGGCTTGGGTAAAGGTCTAATAATGCTAGCATCATGATCCATTGGTAACTCTTGAGCATTCGCAAAGGCCAACGCCATAACTTCTTGCCCTTTTTTCACCTGACTTACCTTAACAACGTCTAAGTCCATATATTGCTGAGCAAGCATTTTAATTCGTAACGGTTGCACTAAATATGCCCATTCTGCTTCAAGAACATGAATTGCTTCTTTGTCTGTTGCAATTTGACGATTGAGCGCAATAGCATCTTTGGTAAGCTCTTTTACACGGTGTTTTATATGAAACACCCCATAGGCCATACTTGCCAACAATGCTATGCTTAATAACATAACTGAACGTTGTTTCATGATACATCCTCCTGATGTTTTTTAACCAAGGCTCTCAATTTTGCTGATCGAGATCTTGGATTTCTATTCACTTCTGCCTCACTTGGCTCAACTGCTTTTCTGGTTAGCTGCGCGAACAGCGCGGGTGGTTCATCCATACTAATATCAGGCAAATGCCTTGAACCCCTTGAGGTAGCACCGGACATGGTACGACAAAAATCTTTGACTATTTTATCTTCCAAAGAGTGAAACGTCACCACCACTAGCCGTCCACCAGGAGCCAATAATTGCACTGAAGCCTCTAGCGCTCTAGTCAATTGCCCAAGCTCGTCATTAACCCAAATTCGAAGTGCCTGGAAGGTCCGAGTTGCAGGGTCAATTTGATGATGTTTCATACGCACAACCGAGCGTATAATCTCGGCTAGCTGCTTGGTTGTACTAATGGGCTCTTGGCTTCTAGCCTGAACAATCGCCCGCGCAACACGTCGTGATTTTTTCTCACCACCTAATTGATAAATCACATCTGCTAACTGCGATTCTTCCATAGTATTGACCACATCTGCCGCACTCATCCCACTTTGTGACATACGCATATCAAGTGGACCATCGGCCATAAAAGAGAATCCTCTTTCAGCCTGATCAAGCTGCATTGATGATACCCCAATATCCAACACAATACCGTCTACTTGATCAACCCCCACATCTTGAAGTAATTGCTGCATATCAGCAAAGCAACCCTGAAGAAGCTTAACCCTGCCTTCATAGGCTTGCGAAAGCTCATCGGCCATATGCTTGACGTTAGGGTCACGATCAATAGCAAAAACGTTACATATATTACTATTTAATATTCCTCTCGTATAACCACCGGCTCCAAAAGTACCATCCACATAAACACCACCTTCTTGTGGATCTAAATACTCAAGCACTGGCTCAAGCATCACTGGAACATGTGGAGCAGCAGGAGCAATATCGGTCATGATATATCTCCTTTTTTAGGACTAAGACGCAAGCTTGAACGTTGTCTTTTAGCCAGGTCACGCATTTTATCAGCATAACTTTCAAAACGCTCGGGATTCCAAAGCTCAAACGTCTGACCCTTACCTACAAATACCACTTTATCCTCTATAGAAGCATCCATCATTAAGTTTGTAGGCAACATAATTCTGCCTTCACTATCAAACGGAAGCTGAATACTACCTCCCAAAATAGTAGCAGCGAACGCATCACGTTCATCAGAATAAGGATCCAACGAATCAATACTGTTTGAAATTTGCTCCATACGATCCATCGAGCAGCCTTCGATGCATTCATTCACAAAAGAAGGGTACATAATAACACCTTGAAAGGCCTGGTCAGAAAGTACAGAACGGAATGTCGCAGGGACAGAAACTCTGCCCTTCTTATCTACTTTATTCGTAAATGTAGATAAAAATAATCCCATAACCGCTCTACCAATTAACTCTCTTACCCAACATCACATGTGCATTCATTTCTTAGAAGTTACAAGCACACGGACCAAGCGCCTCTACCTGAAAAACAACTCAATCCGTACAATCCTTGTGTCGTATCCCCTTGATAATCAAATCGTTTCCATAGAAACCTTATACCTTAAGTCAAAAATGGAAATTTTTGGGATTTGATGGGTATCTATGGGAATATTACGTGATTATTTGGGACTGGTCAAGGATTTCGTGGGTACAAAGCCAATAAAAATACACTTTACTACTGTGAACAAACTCAAAATAACCGCCAAGACCTCTTTTAAAAATCGTGCATGCTGCAACAAGCCCTAAAATAGACAAGCACTTGCATACCATTTCTTTTCCAAAGAATTGGTTTCATTCACACTTGATATGTAAAAATATTAAAAACTCAGGGAATAATTGAATTAGCTAGCAAAGGCCGTTTTTAAAAATTCACGACCAATTTGAACCCCAGCAGGATCAATACCATGGCCCAAATCCTCTCGTGAATAGCCATGCACCTCTACTCCAGCGGCTTGCAAACCATTCACACTTTCAGAGAACGCCTCAAACGGCACCACTTCGTCTTCTTCACCATGAACCACACATACAGGTGGCTTAGAAACAATATGATCTTTAAGGTCTTTAGCACCAACCAACGCACCAGAATATGCAAGTACGCCAGCAATAGGCTTTGAACGCCTCACGGCCGTATATTTAGATAGCATCGCCCCTTGCGAAAACCCAATTAAAGCGACATCGCCATCTTCTAACCCATGCTCTTTAACAGCTTCATCAATGTAATGATTAAGCGCAGGCATTACTTCTTCAATGCCGCTAATAATTGCTTCCTCACTTCTGTCTTGCAGACTAAACCACTGCAACCCAAATGCCGCCATATCACATGGATAAGGAGCATCAAGAGACGTAAAGTGAGCATCAGGCAGTATATCTGAAAAATATGGAATCAACGAAAACAAATCATCCGCATTAGCACCCAATCCGTGAAGCAATATCACCAGCTGCTTAGGTTCTTGACCTGATAAAGGAGATTGATGTTTTCCAGTTAGCATAAGTATTACCCACAGTATAATATCATAAAAAAAATCTAAAACAATTTGCCGATTCCCTTGGAAATTGCATCAACATCTTGACCAACACCCCTAATAGCACCACCAATTTCACCAACAAGTCCCCTAACACCACGTTGCGCAAATGTTTTAAGCAACCCTTTTACAGCCAAAGAAGCAATCTCTCTTGGCGTTAATAATCCCTTCTTTTTACCAACATCACGCATATTCACATCAGGTAAGTTAATGGTTTGCCCCATTGGGCCAACACCAAGCTTAGCTGTACCACCCGTTATCACTAAGTGATCAATTACAAAACGAGGCGGTTTATTTTCTGACGGATCAGCCGCATCTTCAGAAGATGATGGCGCTGAAGAAGAGGTATCAGCATTGGGCTTATCTTTTTCTAGATGCTTCTTTAGCACCGAAATATTTGAAGTACCCAGACCAAACTCATAATTTACAAATGGATCAGTCACCATTACCTGGCGAACAACAATGGTATCTTTTAACAAGCTTACAATGTCGAGCTTTATGGCAACTTCTTTAACTGTTATCATATCCCTGCCACTAAAACCCTCTGGATTACCAATACGCAAATTAGTAATCGCAGCGGTGCCTGCAATCACAGAAAGCTCAATGTCATCTACATGCACATCCACCCCCAGCAAACCAGGTAACTTGTCGTTAACCGCAGACCTTACAATATTTCCTAAAAAATAAACACCCGCACTAAGACATAGCACAACAAGAATAATAACCGAGAAGATAATTTTTTTAATCATCCTACTCCCCCTTAAGCAATGGTTAACGCGCAAATGGATCTTTTACCAATATAGTATCTTCACGCTCTGGACTGGTTGACAAAATAGCTACCGGAGTTTGAATAAGCTCTTCAATACGCCTTACATACTTCACTGCATTTGCAGGCAGATCCTTAAAGCTTCTGGCACCTTGAGTACTTTGACTCCACCCATCAAGTTCTTCGTAAACTGGTTGGATTTTACTTTGCGCACTAATGGAAGCTGGGAAATAATCTAACTCTTTGCCATCCAAGGTATATCCTGTGCATATACATAACTTATCCATACCATCCAAAACATCCAACTTAGTAAGTGCAATACCAGTGATACCTGCGGTTTTAACCGATTGTTTTACCAGCACCGCATCAAACCAACCACACCTTCTTTGACGACCCGTTACCGTACCAAATTCATGACCACGCTCGCCTAAACCTTGGCCAATTTCATCACTTAGTTCAGTAGGAAATGGACCACTTCCAACACGTGTCGTATATGCTTTTGTAATACCAAGAACATATTGAATATTGCCTACACCCAAACCGCTTCCACCAAACGCCTGACCTGCAATGGTGGACGAAGACGTAACAAACGGATAGGTACCGTGGTCAATATCAAGCAATATGCCTTGAGCTCCTTCAAATAAAATGCGTTTTCCTTTTGCATTCAGCTCATCTAATTGACGCCATACAGGCTGTACAAACGGCAAAATTTTATCCGCAACATTTAATAGCTCTTCCATAATATCACTAGCATTGATAAGCTCAGCACCTAGGCCTTTGCGCATAGCATTATGGTGCTCTACCAGAGCATCTACACGCTCTTTGAGAATATCTTTATCTTCTAAATCGCAAATCCTAATTGTTCTGCGCCCAACTTTATCTTCATAAGCAGGACCAATGCCTCTACCTGTGGTACCAATTTTACTCTTACCACGATTAGCTTCTGCTATATTATCAATCTGGCGATGCAAACTAAGAATCAACACAGCACTCTCAGAAATCATTAAGTTATCTGGAGTAACATCCACACCATTGGTTTTAACCGCTTCAATTTCCTTCAATAAGGCATAGGGGTCAACTACAACACCATTACCAATAATGGATAATTTGCCTTTTCTTACAATACCCGAAGGAAGCAAACTTAATTTATGAACCACACCATCAATCACAAGCGTATGGCCGGCATTATGACCACCTTGAAATCTAACAACAACATCTGCTTTATTGGAAAGCCAGTCAACTATTTTGCCTTTTCCTTCATCTCCCCATTGGGAACCTACTACTGCTACATTGGTCATGGTAATACTACTTCACATAATAAGGTTAAGCTTGCCTAGCTATGTAACCTATAACGCCCGGCAATTCAAGCCCTATCAGTTCTGATACTACCTTGTAGTCACAAAATTTAAACCGCTACGGTTTTCTTACGTTATCTTTACTAGACTCCAAGGGGCACGCCCTAGCATCGCTTAACGGCCTTGTCTCACTTTCGAAGTGCTTACGAACAAATCCTGCAATTACAGGAACAATCATTGTTGCCATATTTGCACCAAAAGCTAACTTAGTATTATATGCCCACTTAGCCGGAAGTCCGTCAAATCCTCCTTTAAAACCAACATCCTTGGCCGCAACACGCATGGCTTGCATCCAAGGGTAATTAGCATAAAGATCCGGCGCTGAACTAACCAATGACGCCGCCTTGTCCATGTGCAAGGCAGGCAAGGTAAATACCAATGCTTGCACGGGTGCTGCAACACATGCACCAGCCACCGTTGAAGGATTCCAACCACATTCTTTCATACCATTACCAACTGCATACCAGGCCCCCCAGGTTACTACCATCCTGCCATAGTTTGGTGGAAATGCCGTTTTATATGACTCAACAATTCCCTGTAATGTCCATGGTTGACCATATTGCTTTCTCCGCCTCATATAATCAAAAGGCTGAGCAGGAAACTCCGTTAATAATGCTGTAACCGAACCAAACGCCAAACCTCCACCTGCGACCCTCACAAACAATGTTTTGTTTTCACAAAACCTATCAATTTCTGGCTTTATTACGAGGATCGCAGCATATTTCCCAGGAGCCCTAAATATTTCCTTTGTTCCTTCAGAAATAGACCCTCGCCAAAAATTGAGGGTACTACAAGGAGGCAAACTATTAACCCCTCCTTGATATACTGCCTGCATACTAGGAAAAAAACCAAAGATTCCCTTGTTTGCAGCCATCGTATATGCAGCACTCGTAGGCTGAAGAAACGGACGCTGCAACACACCATACACAACTCCGTATCCGATTTTTTCTGACAATGATAATGGCACTTCTTCTTTAGACATAATGACGTTATTTAGCATAAAGAATGTATCAGCGCCAGGCGAATTATTAAAATGTTAATTTAAGCCCATACAAACTCTCAATCCCATTATTATCGGCAGATGCCACATCAAACTAAATGATCGGTATTGACAGAACACTAAATTGCGCCTACATAGTGATTAAAGGGGTATACCCCATACTAATTGTTACTCAAATGATGTGGTAGGGCATGCACACTTTTCAAATTGAGCGCGTTGCCAAACAAATGATTCAAAAATATGGCTTAGGAGCCTTACCAATGGCGACTAAGGCTGCGCAGTATTATTTAAGCGCAAGTGACACAGCTAATGCCGACAGATGGATTAAAACAGGCTATGTCATCAAGGAAATGCAAACCGTAAAAACAGAAAAACAACCCGAAGAAGTGTAACTTTTACCTACTTCTTAACGAATAATATTTTACTTCCTTTATTAGTAAATGGTCTCGCTGTGATATTTCGTATTTTACCCTTATTATGTTTCATTATTTTTTTTTCACCTCCGGTACACGCACTTACCGTTGGGCCCATTAAAGGCACAAAAAGCAATATTACACTGATTGCCGGCAGCTACCAAGATGACCTCTTTTTTGCAGCATTAACCCTAGACCTAGATGAAGACTGGAAAGTTTATTGGAAAAACCCTGGAGATAGCGGCCTGCCAATCAGTGTATCCACCGACAAAGGTAATGTTGAGGTTGCCTGGCCAATACCCGTGCGGAGCATCGAATCCTACGGAAACTTTAATTCCGAAAGCTACGTATATAAAGATAAAGTTACCCTCCCCCTTATTATTTCTGGCCTAAACCCAGATCAGCCACAATCACTTATTTTCAGAATTGATTATGGCATCTGCAAAGATATTTGCGTGCCCGCCTCACAATCGGTCAGACTCTATCTGGACTCACATTACCACCACGATGCCAATCTTGATTTCATACAACAAACGCTAGATAAAACACCTCATATAAATCAAGACAATTCCATTATCACAACAATACAACTCATTAATAATAATACCATCAAACTGATACTCAACTCAACTCAGCCACCCATCGACCTTTTTGTTGACGGAGGCAATCATTTAGCTGTTTATAAACCAAGCTTTAGCTTTAACGATAACACAACCACAATCACCGCCCACGCTTCCTTATTATCGGATGAAAACGAACTATTCAGCCAACCGATTGACGTAGTATTGGTATGGCCAAATAAAGCAGAACAATTATCGGTAACATTCACCGCCAATGACATCGTTACTGTTGCACCCGAACCGGAAATCACCGTAATAACCCAAGAGGAAGCACCTGTACCCCTCCCTCAATATTCATTATTTATCATTTTGGCATTTGCTCTACTAGGCGGACTTATTCTTAATATTATGCCGTGTGTACTCCCAGTTTTATCGATCAAACTCTTGAGCGTGCTTAAACAAAAAGGAAAAGAACGATCCGCTATCAGAAAAAGCTTTCTACTAACATCAGTAGGGATTATTGCTTCATTTTTAGTGCTGGGCGCCATTACCAGCAGCCTCAGTACTGCAGGTCAGCAACTTGGTTGGGGATTCCACTTTCAGCAGCCATTTTTTATATTATTTATTATTAGTATTCTTACTCTTTTTGCTGCCAATATGTGGGGCTTATTTGAGTTTCATACTCCACAAAATATCCCATTATCCAGCAACCCACTATTTACTGGTTTTTTTGCTACACTCATGGCCACACCGTGTTCAGCACCATTTCTTGGCACTGCCGCAGGATTTGCGCTCACCCAATCCATGGGCACTACCTTATTAATTTTCAGTGTTATTGGTACAGGCATGGCCTTACCTTATCTTATAGTTGCCATGATTCCCACATTGGTTAACTTGCTTCCCCAACCAGGGCGCTGGATGTTGGTAGTACGCCATCTCATGGGATATTTACTTGCAGCTACCATTATTTGGTTGCTTTGGGTACTAACCCATCAGTGGGGCATTCAAAGCGCTGCCATAGCTAGCCTAATTGTTATTGGCATGATTATCGCCACTTTACTTCATAAAACAAAGCTTGCGTTAATTGGAGGGGTATTATTATTATTTGCACCGGTTTATGCCAAAACATCACCAGCGCTGGTTGAAGAAACCAATTGGGAGTTATTTGACCAAGAAGCCATTACCACACACGTCAATAATGGTAACCTTGTATTTGTCGACATCACAGCATCCTGGTGTCTGACCTGCAAATTTAATAAATTTAATGTTCTTGAAGACGCTACCATTTTATCTGCTTTCAAAAACAACCAGGTCATATTAATGCGTGGGGACTGGACCAATCATAATGATACCATTGCTTCTTTCCTTGAAAAACATGGACGAGCAGGCATTCCGTTTAATATTGTTTATGGCCCATCACGACCCACTGGCATTATATTACCAGAATTATTAAGCAACAAAGATGTTCTTGACGCGCTAAATATAGCCAAGTAATGTGTTTATAAATTAACTATTACCTATTTTTATGCCGCCAGACACCCCAGCCCCAACAGAACCTCTCATCGACCACAAAACATCCACAGCTGGGTTATTATTTGCTAGCGCAGTGTGCTTCATACTTGGAACAGCCTTTATTAAAAACCACCCAAAAATTGGAGGCACAATTGCCGCAGCTTCGACAGTGATTTTTTTAATTACTGTAGCATGGATAGCACGTCAGCGATGCAAACTGATAAAACACGAAGAAATGAATCGGCATGATGACACGTTTGATATTACAAATCACAACGCAAGGCTTTTTCTTGATTTATTGAACCACTATGAAGATGGAAATATTATTAAAGCAAAATTAACAAAAGACCTTAAAGACTATAACTTTCATACACTATCACCCCGCCACATCACTTCAATGATGACTCAAAAATTCAGCACGTCAGATGGCGACCTGATCAAACAATATTTAAAAGACTTACTTTCTGATAAAAAAGACTTACTCTGGAAAGAAACAACATTTCCTTTAAGTGAAGACCATCCCGTTATCACGGAATCTGCGGAAAGTAAATTTCTAGATCTGTACATGAAACACTCCATGAGAAAACCCCTTGTCGTTTCTCACACAACTTTCCCTGTCAACCAGAACACGCCACCACACACACTAACTATAAAACACGGCTCATCAAGCACTATCGTACACGCCCATATTGATGATGACACTCTTCATACTCAAGAAACGCCACCACTCCCTCCAGCAAACTCTCCCACGCGAAAACACTCTCCTAGAGTAACTCATAATAGCCCACACACTAGATCTATGCGAAGACAACTATCGACTATTCACGAAGTTGTAGCACCACCATCTGCAAATTGCAGCAAAAACTCATCACCAACCATGCATGACAGCGGTATTGTGGCTGATGAACATGATCTATCATCACCACCTGCTATTAGCGAGCAACAACCAGCAAAACCAGACGCACTAGCTCCTGTGGCAGTGACTCCACTTAAGGGCATAGTAGTGGTTAAATGATAAATGGCTCTAAGTCAAAAGTTGGGGTACAAAATCAAAAAAAATGGAGCGGGTGATGAGATTCGAACTCACGACCTAAACCTTGGCAAGGTTTCGCTCTACCCCTGAGCTACACCCGCTCGATATATAAACCAAGATCGGTAGGGGCATTTATTTAGCGCTTCTATTATCAAGTTGCAAGCACAAATTTGAAAATTTAAGCGAACAACCAAATCTTTTCCGACAAACAATCCTCTTATTGACAATCCTATAGCTGAGTTTATGTTCAAATCCATTTTGTGCTCTATCAATTTATTATGTCTACTCCTCTTACCATTGCCAACAGCCTTTATGAACAACAACGCGATTTTGCGTTGTTATATTCGGGTATGCAAACCACCTATTCCGGACGCTACAGCTATTTGGCATTTGACCCTGTTCAAACCATTCAGGGCAATAGCTTCTCGGAACTAGAGGCTCATTGCACCCACCATACTGACTGGCACCAGCAATGTTGGTTTGGTTATATGGGCTACGAATTGGCCGCTGATACAGAAAAGCATTTACGCCTAAATACAACACCTCCCTCACCTATTAGCATGCCAAACATGTGGATGGTAAAATATCGGCACATCATACGATATGATCATGTAACCAATAGTAGTGATTATTTTGGACCCGACAAAACCACCATACCTGAGCCTAGCCAACCTTCAACAGATTCTGCATTTAGCGTAGCAAACATAACATCTAATATGGATAAACAAACCTATCTAACACATGTAAAAACCATATTAAATGCCATTAAACAAGGTGATTTATACCAAGCAAACCTGACACGAAAATGGTTTGGTCACTTTCATGAACCTCCCAACAGCTTTGCATTATTTGCCAAACTATGCCACATTAGTCCTGCGCCATATAGCGCCTTCTTAAGCCATGGAGATTATCATATTTTATCCTCTTCTCCAGAGCGCTTTTTGTCAGTTAGCTCTGACGGACACGTAAATACTCGCCCCATCAAAGGCTCCGCAAAACGGAGCACCAACACCAAAAAAGACTCCCAAATCTATCATAACCTAGCACAAAGCGAAAAAGACAAGGCTGAAAACCTCATGATTGTCGACTTAATGCGCAACGATCTTGCCCGCACATGCGAACCTGGATCCATTGAAGTTGACAAACTATTTCAGGTAGACAGCTACGCCACTATCCATCATATGTCTTCTAGTATCAATGCCATCAAGTCTAGTACATCTTCAACTTTAGAACTCATTAAACAATGTTTTGCTCCCGGATCCATGACCGGAACCCCCAAAATCAAAGCCATGCAATTATGCCAACAACTCGAAAATATCCAGCGCGGAGTATATAGTGGAGCCATTGGCTACATAGGCGCAGACGGCTCATGTGATTTATCGGTTGTTATTCGAACATTGCTTATTCATAAAAACCAATTTGAATTTCAAACTGGCGGTGCTATTGTCGCTGACTCAACACCCAACGGTGAATGGGCAGAAACAATTACGAAGGCAACTGCTATTTGCAAACTCCTCAATATCAAGATAGATGAGTAATCTTATGACTGACTTACAATCACTTAGAAACAACATTGACTCCATCGATCAACAGATTGTCGATCTACTAAAAGATCGCATGGATATTGTAAAACAAGTTGGTAAACTTAAGGCAGAAAAAGGTGAAGCATGCTTTCTAAAACCAGACCGTGAAGCAATGATGGTTAGTAGCATTACACAAGCAGCCAACTCCCACTACCCTGAAGCTGCCATAGCTGGCATGTGGCGACAAATTATCAGCAGCTCTATTAATACCGAGCAACAATTACAAATAGGTTGCCTTGCCAGCATGGAAAACCAAAGCCCCTATTGGTTAGCACGCGAATATTTTGGCAGTTTTGTTCCTATTACTTTGTACACTTTTATTGGTGACATGTTAGAAGAATGCTTTAACCAACCAAACTTTGTTGGCATTGTACCTACCAATTTTGAAAATTGGTGGGAAGGATTTATGGATTATGCAGACAGTATTTCAATATTTGCATCACTACCTGCAATGAAACAACATGCCCCTATGCCTTTAGTAAAGCCGTGCTTAGCATTTAGCCAAGCAACCATTGCACCAACTAACCTCAACGATATCAGTTTAGGTATTATTAATCGCAACGACTCAGTAGACAGCATTGACCGTGTGCAGATTATTGACGGAAATGACACTCACTTTTTAATTCAGGCACAAGGATGCTACATGAACGCGCAAGATCATCCTTTTGATAAACTTCATGAGTCGTGTAGCTCTGTTACATGGATTGGTTGCTATACTGAACCATTTGGGTTACATTAACCACCCTTACCTCTGAACTTATATTTGTATATCATGTTTCTTATTATCGATAACTATGACAGCTTCACCTACAACCTGTACCACTATGCATTGCAGGTTGGTGCTGAAGTAGAAGTAGTACGTAATGATAAAATTACTGTAGATCAAATAAGCCAACGCCAGTACGAAGGCATTATCATCTCTCCTGGTCCGTGCACCCCTAATGAAGCAGGCATATGCCTTGAAGTTGTAAAGGTACTGGGATCGCATATGCCGTTATTTGGCGTATGTTTGGGACACCAAACAATTGGGCAAGTCTATGGCGGCACTATTGTTAGAGCCGATAAACCAATGCATGCTAAAATTAGCACCATCACTCACCTTAATAACAGCAAATTATTTACTGATATTCCAGAAAGTTTCAAAGCCACCCGATACCACTCATTAATTGTTAAGAAAGACACACTGCCTGACAGCCTTAACATTACCGCCACATCCGAAGATGGTGTTATTCAGGCAATGGAACATCATGAACACCCGGTATATGGCGTACAATTTCACCCAGAGAGCATTGCATCTGAGCATGGCCACCAGCTATTGAAAAACTTTATTACCATTGCTCGAGAACGGAGGAACGCATGACTGGTTTCTCTCAAGAACTTTACCAAGAAGGTAAAGACCAACTGATATATCAGAGCGTTGTTGCTGACACGCATACACCCATCACCGCCAGTATAGCTCTTAGACGCCACTTAGGTGATAAACCTTTTTTTCTACTAGAATCCGTAGAAAACAGTAGCAACAGAGGGCGTTATTCTATTATTGGCATTGAACCGGATATTATTTTTACGTGTGACGAAACATCCGCATCCCTCAGTTTAGACGGAGGACAGCACTTTCAGGAGCAACCAGGATCTCCTATTGATGTCTTGCGAAGCACATATGATAGTTGCAAACTTTCAATACCAGAAGAACTTCCACCCATGGCATCTGGACTCATTGGATACATGTCGTATGATGCAATTCGGTTTATTGAAACTACAGTACCAAACGACAATCCCGATCCTATTGATATTCCTGTGGGATTATTTATGCGCCCTACTTTGATGCTAATATTTGATAATACCAATGACATGGTATTTGTAACACGCACAATCAGGCCACAAAAAGCACTAAGTGCACATGACGCCCATGAAAATGCCAAACAAGACCTTAAACGCATTATCACCATCTTACGTAGCCCGCATACAGAAGCCCCATCCGTAGACTGCCCTAGCAATGAAGAACTTAAATTTACTCCCAACATGAGTAAAGACGCCTTTCTTGCAATGGTAGAAAAAGCCAAAGAATACATCAATGCTGGCGATATTTTTCAGGTTGTTCCTTCACAACGATTCACTTGCAATTATACAGCCGACCCTTTTGCGATGTATCGTAGTCTTAGACATCTTAACCCATCACCATTTTTATTTTTTCTACATTTTGGTGACTTCCAGCTTATTGGCTCGAGCCCCGAGATTCTCACCAGACTACGTGATGGCATTGTCACTATTAGGCCACTTGCCGGAACCCGCAAGCGCGGCAAGGATAAAGCCGAAGATGAAGCCTTAGCTAAAGAACTACTTGCAGACGAAAAAGAAATTGCTGAGCATCTCATGCTTATTGACTTAAGCCGTAACGATGTTGGACGTGTCGCCAAAGCCGGAACAGTGGAAGTAACACAACAAATGATTATCGAGTATTACTCACACGTCATGCACATATCATCAAATGTACAAGGCCAAATCAACCCTAAATTTGACGCCCTAGATGTTTTGTTTTCAGCATTACCTGTTGGCACAGTAAGTGGAGCACCGAAAGTTCGTGCAATGCAAATTATTGACGAACTAGAGCCACAAAGACGTAGCTTCTATGCTGGATGCGTAGGGTATTTCTCTGCCAATGGCACCATGGATACATGCATCACTTTGCGTACCGGCCTAATTAAAGACAACCAATTGCACTTGCAAGCAGGCTGCGGAATTGTAGCAGACTCAATACCAGAGTCCGAATACCAAGAAACTGTTAATAAAGCCAAAGCACTGATGAAGGCCGCCAACAAAGCTAAGGAATTTATTTAAACAACTTCTTCAAAGGCACAACTGCAACTACCAAACTAATAACAAAATAGACATACCAGTCAAGACTCAGCACCACCGGATATAACTTAGCGACCATCAGTACAAAAGCTGCTGTACTTAGCTTAATAAGAGAGATGTCGTACCATTGAAAGCGCCGAATACCTTGATTAATCCATTCAAATAATGCCATAATTTCCTCCATAGCATAGCGTAATATTTCCTAAAACAAACAATCCAATAGATTATTTATTGGACAACCTGAACTGCCACCCGCACAAATTGGCATATTTATTGCATCTATAAATTGACATAGGTCAAATGAGTAATGTTTGACTTTTAAACTAAAAGTTGAGACAATAAAATCATTATAAGTAGGTAACTTAGCTATGTATAAAAGGGAAAGGTAAATCCCATGTCGCAAATTTCGTTAGGAAATATTGTACCCATCAATGGAAAAACTACTTCCTCAGGGGTGAGCAGTGGACTTGATTCTGCCAGCCTAATTGAAAGCATCATTGAAGCACGTAATATTAAAATTGAAGATTACGAAACCCAAATTTCGTCAAATGATGAACGCGTCACAAAGCTTGGCGAACTAAAAACATTACTAGCAAACCTTAGAACAGCATCCGATTTCTTACGGAGCCCGCCGGGAGTAGGAAACGAAGCTGATGATTTTTTTAAGTATGCTACAACAAGCCTTACCTCAAACACCACAGTCTCGGCATCTAATTATTTAGGCGTAAATGCAGCACCGGGCGCCACAACCGCCCAGTACACCATCAGTGATATCACGTTAGCAAGAAAACACATCCTACAGATTAATAATATTACTAGCCAAACGGCAAGTATAACTGGCAATAGTACCATTACTGACAATTATACTGCCAGCATGACTTACGTGTCTGACACCACCTTAGATACCACCACCCCCTTAGCCTTTAGTAATGACGTGGTTGGCGACAAAGCTACCATTGATGTTGTATTTGGATCTCAAAATGAATTTGACGCCACAGACAGCATTACATTTGGCACCACAACCATCACCTTTGGTGGCGGTGGCGGCAACGATATTGACATTTCAAGCGCCACTACAGTAGCTGAAAAAGTTACAGCCATTGCTACACGCATGAATGCCATCACTTCCGGCGAAGAAGCCGAATATAACTACATAGCAGACGGTACTACACTTAAGGTACAGAAAAACATTATTGGCACCAACAGCGAAGTTGGCACCGATATGACCATCACGGCAGATTTTTCCGCAACCAATAGCACCCAAACCATTGCTATTGGCTCAGAGTCTGCATCAAACAACCCAACTGGTGGCGCCGTGAATTCTTTAGGATCTGACGGTGGGTTTAATGGCACCAAAGCAGTAATGTACGTACGATTTGGTGATCAAAATAGTTTTGACGCCTCAGACACTTTTACCGTTGGCGATGAGATCTTAACTTTTGGCGGCGACGGCGGAAACGACCTAGATTTCTCTGGTACCGACGCAGACACACTTTCGGAAAAAATTTCACTCATTGCAACGCGGCTGAACGCACTTGCATCTTTGAGCGACTATACATTCACCGCTTCTGGCGACACCTTAAAAATTGAACACGACACCGTTGGAGATAACGACACAGTAACCACAAATCTTACCGTTTCTTCTGACTTCTCTAAGGGAGTCAACACCACGCAAACAATTAAAATTGGCTCATTAGATGCCACCAACAGTGTAGCCTCAGGAGCTGTTAACACCGAAGGAACTGATGGCACCAACGCACCGCGCAAGTCAAACATACAGTTGTTATTTAGCGCAGATAACGAGTTTGATGTTTCCTCAGACCAAATTGTTATAGGCGCCACCACTATTACCTTTAAAAGTGGCGGCGGCGACTCAGGTGATGTACTGGACATCTCAGCAGATACAACTTTGGAAGAAAAGTTACAACATATTGCCGACCACATGAACTTAAAAACCAGTGGTGATGAATCTAATTACCGTTATAGCGTTTCTGGTGGCACTACGTTAGTTATCACCAATAAGGAATATGGAACCGACTCTACCAACTTAAGTGTCTCCACTGACTTTTCAATTGGCGGAGGAACATCGCAAACTGTGACCATTGGCTCTGGAGGAGCATTAGAGATAGGACCTTCAAATGGCAGTCAAAGTGGTACGGTCAATACCAACGGCACCACCGGTAGAGACCTCACCTCAATAGCGAATGAAAACACCATTGGAACGTCCACTTTATCGGGCAGCATTACCATGGGAACCCCTCTTTTTGTAGAAGGATCAGGCGATGCTGACAGCTTTTCTCCCAACTATGTGGTACTCAAAGCAACCGTGGGCGGTGAAACATATACTTCACGTCCCGTATATTTGGACGGAGGAACATCCACTGGCGGTAGCGGTTCAGGGTCCAGTGGTTTTGGCGACACCATTGCATCGGGAACCACCATTACTTTTGTTAAAGACACTCCAACAAATCTTACAGACGGAGTAAAAGATGTTACCTTCACCCTCACCACCGGTGACGCAGAAACAATTGCAAACCAAAGTGAGGCAGAAACATTTGCTACTAATATCGGAACCTTTTTATCTACAAATTCCGTATCCATAACTCAGGAAAGCGAAGCTTCCCTTCCCTTTACGGCTGGCACATCAGAACTTGGCGGTATTAATCTAACATTAGAAGAAGGGGATAATTTACAAAACATAGTCGCGAAAATTAACGCCACAAGCTCGACTTCAGGAGTAAGCGCAGACATTATTAAGGTAGCAGATGAAAACTACTCACTTGTCCTTAAATCAACAAACGAAGGCACCGATAACGCTATTCGTGAATATGGAAGCGGCGACATTGACGATCCAGCTTCCGGAACGATAAAATTTGGTGGTAGTTACAAAACATTTTCTGAAACCCAGGCAGCCTCAGATAGTAGCTTTTCACTCGACGGCACCACCATCACCCGTTCATCCAACGCTATCAACGATGTCATTTCAAATGTAACATTTTCTTTATTGTCAGCAACCCCTGACAGCAACACATCCATTACTGTTGATATCTCACCAGACACTGAAACAGTCAAAACTGGAGTCAATACTTTTATTAACGCCTACAACAATCTTAAATTATTTATCTCTGAACAAACTGAAAAAAATTCAGATAACGAATTTGTTGATACTGCAATTTTAGGTGGCGAATCAATCTTACAAGACATACTTATTGATGTTAACGCCCAATTAAATCAAATTTTTACCGGCCTGACCACCGGATCTCCCAACTCTATATTTAATGCAGGGTTAGACACTATTGACTTTCCAGGGGATGATGAAACCCCTGCTACATCGGGATTATTTGTATTAGACGAAGCAACATTTGACTCTAAGATTGCAGCTAACTTTGATGATATTCGCAAACTTTTTGCTTATGACTTCACCTCAACATCAGCTGACCTAAGTATTTTTGAACGCAATAATAACTCAACCATCACCAACTTCAAACTTGTTATAGACACCACTCAAACATTAGCAGAGCAAGTTCAAGTTCAAGATTCTAATGGAAACTTCCTTTATTACGCAGATTATAATTCTACCACCAATACTATTACCGGGAAATCAGGTACAACACTAGAAGGTACCACTATGATTTATACTGGCGACGGCTCCGATACTATAACCGTTTCTATTAACCGTGGTACTATGGATCGCTTATTTAATGTACTGGACAACACCTATCTTCCAGATGACACAGGAGTAGTAGACTCTACAGTTGATGAAAAAGGCGATGAGAACGAACGCATCCAGGAAAAAATTGATTTTGAACAGGAGCGTATTGACCGTGAAGTTGAGGTACTACTTGCAAGATTTTCAAGATTAGAACAAGCAGTAGCCGCCTCTAATCAAATATTATCTTTTTTAGCGCAACAAACCGCTCAATTAAATAACAATTAGCCACCAGGGGGATAAATTTTCATGACGCCACAAGACACATACGCAAAACAAGCATATACTAAAGCTAGAGAGACTAATACACTTACCGAACAACTATTGATGATATATGATCGAATCATCAACAGTATTGAGCAGGCCAAACAAGGGATGCTCAATGGCCAACATGAAATGGTATATAACAATCTTCAAAAAGCAGATAGTGCAATTGTTGGCTTAATGGAGGCAGTTGATAAAGACGTAGACGAAAAAATGTTTGATGCTTTGGTTTCGTTTTATCGCGACATTGACATGCAATTACTACGCCTTATGAGTAAAGACGACACCAAACTGTGCGAGGACATCATCGACAGCCTGCAAATAATGCGCAATGCATGGGCAAAGGCGATTCAAGAACAAGAAAACACTCAAGAAGATTCAGATACCAACACAAACACCTTAGAAGAAACTAACAGTGAAGATTCGGCTGAAACTCCACCACCCTCTCACGAGTACACCATCCCTTCCGATGGTGACGACTTCACCATCACAGTTTAACTTTCTTACTCAGAACACCAAATTACAATCAGACCTATGTTCCGCATGGTCATCTATTATTTATATGAACAATCTATGCGCGATAATAGGTATTAACCGTTAAGTCATCTTTTAATCTTGGAGCATAATTATCATTAAAAAAGTTCAGGAATTTATCAAATATCTTTGCAGGCTCATCCTCTGCTCCAGCAATATATTCCTTCATTTTTTCTATCAAATCATTAATAGATATAAATTCAGACTTTTCATCAGGTGTTTCTATTAGCGCATCTGAATAGAGCAACAGCATATGCTTGGAACCAAAATCAACCACCCTTTGATCATAGCCTACACCTGACTGAGCTCCCAAAGGAAAACCATCACCTAAAAGACGCTCTACGTCGCCAGTAACACAATTAAACATTAAGGGTGGTGGACATGCTGCAGTAGAAAACTCTAACACCCCTTTATCACAATCAATAACTCCGTAGAACATTGTTGCAAATTGACCGCAAGGTAACAACTCACACATTGTATTATTTAAGTGCGCCATATAAGCAGATGGGTTTTCATGCAAATCACTCTCTTGATGGATAATAGTATGAAGCCGAAAGGTATTTAATGCTGCATAGACACCATGACCAGAAAAATCAACCAAATATACTGCAAACTTTGTATCCGATAATACTTTAATACCCCAAAAGTCACCTCCCACTTCAGAGGATGTTTTCACCAACTGGTTGATGTGCACGCCATATGACTGCGCACAATCGCCAATCTGCTTTTCTGTTGGAAGCAATACCTGCTGCGTTTTTCGCGCCATATTCAATTCATCTTGAAGACGGGCACCAAAGTCACGGATATTTTTGTACATCCATTCACGTTCCAAATGAACTGTAACCCTTAAAATAAGCTCCCTAGCATCAATTGGTTTAACCAAGAAGTCATCTGCTCCAGACTCAAAAGCTTCAACTTTGTCATCTGAAGCACTAAGGCCTGTTTGTACAAGAATAGGTGTAAGCGAAATTTTTGGATGCTTTCGGATAAGGCGCGTACATTCATAACCATTAATCACCGGCATCTCAATATCCATGATAATAAGATCCGGCTCATGCTCTTTTGCTAAATCAAAAGCTTGCTGACCATCACCAGCTTCAATAATATGAACAAAGCCTTGCCTCTGCAATACCCCAACAATCATAGCCCTTCCAAACTGATCATCTTCTACAACCAGTATCTTGCTTTCACCATATAACAAACTCTCATCACACCTATGGTGCAAATTTATTTCACTGTCCATTTACATATAACCCTTTTTTGCATTTGCAATTTCAAGCAAGTATAGGTAAACATTTTATATGAATCAACGCTCTCCTTTAAAAAGAAACTCTCAAATTGTTGGCATCTTCTGGATGCTACTGCATTGCTTTTTAATTAGCTGCATGTCGGTTATTATTCGTGCACTTTCGGATGAGCTGTCTATATTCCAGATTATGTTTTTTCATAACATTGTTGCAATGATATTGATTAGCGCTTGGTTATTACTAACCAAACAATTTCATTTATTTAAATCAACCAAACATATTCTTCATTGGTCCAGAGGCACTTTGGGAGCAATTTCGATGGGCATATATTTTTATGCTCTTACGCTGATCCCCTTAACCCAAGCCAGAGCTATTGCACTAACTGGTCCATTAATAAGCTCTGTTTTTGCCATTATTTTCTTGAAGGAGAAAATTGGCATTCACCGCACATTAGCTTTGCTTGTTGGTTTTGCCGGTGCCATGGTTATTATTCGCCCAGGAAGTGAGAGTTTTTCTTATGTTAGTTTATTAGTAGTTTGCGCCGTATGCATGTGGGGTGCAATTGAGATTATCATTAAAACACTAGGCCGTACAGAATCTACACTTACACAAGTATTTTATTTATCTGCCATCATGAGCCTTCTTACTCTACCACCTGCCCTTTATGTATGGAAAACGCCGGATAATTTCTTTGAATGGTTTTGGCTAATAACATTGGGTGTATTATTTATGATTAACGTGATTGCGGTTTTTAATGCCTTCAAACATGCCGATATTACTACTGTTATGCCCTTTGATTTTTCAGGCATGGTATTTACAATTATTCTAGCGTTCTTTATTTTTGGAGAAGTGGTGGACCACTATACTTTCCTTGGTAGTATTATCATTGTAATGAGCAGTGTTTATGTGATTAAACGTGAATCAAAAACCGTTCATGAGGTTCACAAAACAGGCCCGCAAGAAGAACATTAGATGCATATTTAGATATTATAGTTGATTTAGCAATTAAATACGGCTATATCCACACACATATCATCTAACTTATCCTATGAATGCCCTTCTTATGCCAGCTCCCGAAAATTCTGACTATCAAACTCACTTCAACAACACCAAAATCGCATGGGATTATTGTCGTCACTTAGACATATCAAATTTTAATCTGATGGTACAAAATAAAATAAAAATTTTACCCAATTTTTCTTTTTTATCCGGCGCCCCAGAAAGTGAAGGCAGAAATGATGGTCTGATTTACGCAATATTAAAAGGAGTAAAAGGAGTAAAAGACCAGCCAGACTTGGTTGATAACGCTAAAAGCATGCTTAAACACCTCTTAAAAATGTGCCAACAGCAACTAGAGACACCATCATGCAAAGGACACACACCACTTCAATATGCTGCCAGATATTGCCCTGATACTATTGTTCAAATACTCTACCAAACACCTTGGTGTAATGTTGATGGCAAAAAAGACACCCCCATTCTTGATTACTTCATGAAGTCCACAATAAGAACTTTTGAAGAAAAACTCGATTTGTATTACAAACTAGCGTATACCCGCAGCAAAGATGTACCGGTAAATAAAGAAAGCATCACTCACATTTTAACCCACGCATTAAAAGAATGTGCCAAACCTGAAATAACTGACAAGAGAACCCTTAAAGATAAACTTAAGTTAGCAGTTCATATAATAGGCAAGCTCTGTTATTTTAGAAAGTTAAGCGATGATCCTATCACAGACGCCTTTGCGGAACTTAAGAAAAATAGTACAACCAATGACACATTGAAGGTTGTAACTTCGAAATTTCTTGATAAAAAATCCCCCACACAGGATGATCTTACAAAAATACTTGAATGCGCAGAATGTGATTGCCTAATTGCCAAAAGAGTTACGGGTGAAGCGCGCAACCGTAAACGCAAAGTATACGGAGAACTGGAAACATATAAAATCTCAACCCGAAGATTAGACGAATATTATCTGGATGGACCAATAACAGATAACTCTGAAAAAGATCTTGCTGCATTTCTTGATGCAGTAGACTCCACACCAGTACCGGTTAAATTGGATAACGCAGGAAACCCTATGTTGGATGCATCTGGTAATCCTGTTCCAGACTTAGATCTTCACCTTATGATAGTTCAAGAAACAATAGCAGGCCCAGGTCAAGCACGTACAGAAGCACTTGTAGAAGATTATCTTTTGGACAAGGAAAAGCTTGATAATGAAAGTGCTGCAGCTATTAAGGAAATTAACATACAGTATAATACGCATGTTAAGCACGTTACTGCAGAAGTTGCAACTAGAGCAGCCCGCAACAGAAGTTGACATAAACGATAGTACTGCGTAATAGTATTTTTTTAAATTATCACCGGCTAAGTCCTACTAAACATAGCTGGCGATGACCCTCCTCCTGGAGAAGTTGCTGCAGGTGGCAGGCCATGACTGCTCATATACACTGCAGATAAGGAAGATTGTAGTTTTGCAGGTGGAAACTCCGCATTAAAATCCTTAAGTGCCTTATCTATAATCTCTTTTTTAAATGCATTCCTTAAATTTGCTAGCAACGCTTGTTGCTGTGCCTGATCCATCGGTGCAGGATAAATACCATTACTATCACGCGAAGACGGAGCTTCACTTATCATATCATCTTCTGCGCTTTGTCTTCTACTTGCTTCCTGGCTAACTTGATAATACTGTATACAAAAATCTTTTAGTGTGCCGGATTTTACGTTTTCTGGATCACGTTCATCAACTACCACAGGACCGCTGTCTTTAAGTTTTCCTAGTACCTTACTTTTAAATTTACTCTTATCACCTTCATCTAAGATAATTAGTTTACCTGCAAGACCTTCACAAAAACTATCTCTTAATTTATCATTACTTTTATCATCATTAAGTAAACAGTACAAATAATCTTCAGGTGAACTAAGCCGATGTTTATTAGCTTCTTCTTTAATAAAATTAGTAAACTCTATATCATTAAAACTAAACTTTGAAACTGTCTTGGGCTTCAGTGATGGTGATGGTGGTAGGTTATTATTTGCGCTAAAAAGGCATGGAAAACAACAGCATAAATATTGTTGCCAACAGCTTATATTTGTATCGCTATCATGTGTCATCTTTTTACTCTTTGTTGGAAAATTACTATACTGCTACTGCGAACAGACCTACACTAACAGGCCTAGCCTGCACGCCACGCATGACACCAAATGCTTCAACTGGAACACTACGCCGTCCTTCATTACCGTCCCGCTGTACATAAACATGTCCACCCGGTGAGGTAATCTGCCTTGCAGGAGGAAGAGGAGGCTTTGCAGGCGCACTTGCTGCTGCCGCAGCAGCTAACTCGTCATCTTCTGTGTCACTAGAATGCCCTG
>CALCTU010000082.1 GCA_937907045.1 uncultured Alphaproteobacteria bacterium | reverse complement strand
TGATGAAGAAAAAGAAGAAGTAACGATTGTTTATAAAATAAAGAAAAGCTAGCTAAAAACTTTAGGTGGGCGTACTTCACAAAGAAATTTTATTATCTTATGTTTTCCAAGCCACTATTAATTTTCTCCAGCAGTTGACTTTCTTCCATATCCAATTATTATTGCCTCCTAGTAACGGGGTGTCAGAACCCTAGAATGATGCATATTGGATAGTGTATTTACGCTTGTAAATCCCTCTCTATGTCGAGAGGGCGGCTGAATACAATACCGCTTGCGGGAATAAGCCGTAGGCCGCATTCTGGTCTTCTGAACCTCTCGGCACCAATTTTGATGCCCTTAGACTTCCCGTTACTAAAGGAATTAGAGAACAAAGACATAGCTAAGTCCTACATTAAGGGCTATGTGCTTTACTTTTGATTTTCTTTTCCTACAATGAAGTATTGTAACGGGGCGTGATAACCCCACAAAGATACGTTAGGACATGTATTTACGCAGAAAGTTCTCCCATTATGTCGGGAGGGCAGCGGAATGCAATAACCGCTAGCGGTAAATACGCTGCGGGCTGCTTTGTGGCTTTATCAACCTCCCGGCTCCAATTTTGGAGCCAGGTTTTACCTCGTTATTAAGTAAATAATAATGAGGTGATGACATGAAAAAAAACTTTATAGCTACAACTTTAGCGGTGCTAATAGGTGGATGCACTACAACTTACACACCTTCAAAGCTTGAGATTTGGGCTAAAACACAAGCGCAACAATATCCCAAAGAAGCACAGATCGCTTATCTTACATGCGATTATCAGTGGCCTAATCACGACTGTAAAAGCAAAAATCTAAAAACCTTTGGATTCCCTACACATCCAAACTATTTAGATAAATCCCAAAATGATGAACAGTTGGTAAAACATCTACTGACTTTTATTGATGCCATGGCAATGCATGGTGCTAAAAATGTGCTGCAAAATCATAAATTCCAGTGCAATGACATAACCTATTTTGATGATTTAATATTTACCACCAGCAAAAAAGCTATATGCGATAATGGCATAGAATACAAAATGAAACCAAAAGGTACTAGCTGGCGTATAGAAGTTATTTCTCAACCTCAAAAAGGCAAAGAAAATGACTGACCATACGCACCATAGTAATGATACAACAAAACGCATTCATCCTATAGATGTTCACATTGGGCAACGAGTAGAACAGCGCTGCAAAGAACTGGATATAAACATTGAAACTCTAGCTGCTCGTACAGGAGAAAACATAGGCATGCTTGATCGCATGATGCGTGGTGCGGAAAAAATTCATGCTTCACAATTATTTGACCTTACTCATGTGCTGCATGTCTCTGTGGGATTCTTTTTTGAAAAATACCAAGATGAAATAAACAAAGATTTTGAACGCCTGTCAAAAGCGTTTTTGCAATTGCCTGATTCCAGACATAGAGAGCAGTTTATTTCGCACTTAGAAGATCACATTAATAATTTAACCAACCAAAAGGAGTAACTTTATGAAAAAGACTTTATTATTATTCTCTGTCGCGGCCATATCAGGCTGCACCATGTATGGTGAAGCAGAAACAAGGGCACTAAAAAACGGTGCTATTGCTGATGCAAAAAATGCCTCTCAAGAAGAGATTGAGGGGTATCTACAGTGCTACGCACTTCCAGACTCTGATAAAGATTCATGCAGACGCAGAACCAACCGCAGCAGTGCAAGGCAATCCGCATCTACCTGGGAATATATTCGCCCTTATGATGCTGAGATAGAACGGCAGGCTTTTATGCATTTTCTAAGAAAAAACAATAAAAAATGTCATGGTATAAAAAAATTGCCTGCATTTAATAAAGAAAAAAGAGCGTATCAAGTTACTTGTAATAAAGGGAATGCTTACCAAATGTCATTTGATAGAGAAAATAAAATATGGCGGCTAAAGTAATTCGATACAGTAAAAAGAGAAATTGAGTTTTTGCTATTATTCGCTATCTTGCTACATGCAATATAATTTTTTCAGTAGGAAATAGTGATTGATAGCGTAAAAGTAACAGTGGATTTTTTTAAGAATGGTATTTGTGATGCTGTTGACACTTTAGCGAGTGAGCGCAATACTACCCGTCACAAGGCGGCTGTTGATATTTTTAAAGCTGCTTTGGGCGGGGATATTTCAGTCTCGTTTGATGATAAAAATATGATTGTTGAATTTCCTAAGTTTTTTTTTGATGCCTCACGCGAGGCAGGAAAAGATGAGGAAACAATTATTCGTGATTGTGTGACCAACGGAATGTTGAAATTGCAAGCCTAAGTCCTGCTTTCTTCTGTAATAATTCGTAATGTTTTGTGATAGATCACATTTTGCTCTATATTAAAAATCCTGCTGCTCATAATTTGCAAACTCATTAAATGACCTCAGTATTTCAAGTTCATCTTCTGTTAAATCTTTAAACTGCCTTAATTTCTGTGGATATATATCGCCTTCAGGAAAAATCTTGAATTTAGCTTCAGCGTAGCCTTTATTATCGGCTGGTATAGGCTCGCCGTCAACACAGCAGAAAAAGTTTTTTAACTTCTTTGTAAGGTCACTTTTATTTCTTCTAACCCTATCATCGCCGCCAGTTTTTATATAGCCGTAGTTTTTAGCCAACATCTCACACATAAACCGCCATTCAGCACCAGGCTTATTACCCTTGACGTCCATATCCATATCTTTAAATCCTAAAATTTTTTGTTTACCACCGTAATATAAATAAATCGTATGACCGTCTTTCACCTTTATTATAATATTTTCCCATTTGATGTGCGGAGGTGTTTCGACAAACGCTATACCTTCGGTTTTATATTGTCATAATATATTTTTTTTGAAATCGATAAACAGAGAGTTAAGAGAGCAGCTTATTTCAATAGTGCCATTAGTCTGTGCATGAGTAATATCGTGTAGGCTGATAATTTCACAACCATTTTTTCTGATAGTATTAATCACCTCGATTTTTATATCCTGAAATGTTGGTACAATAAGAATAAATTTGATATCACCCTGCATTTGGTACAAATAGGATATTATCCTCCTTATATCTTCAGCAGGACACGGAATGGCAAAATACACAGGGTGCTTCCTACATTCCATTAATGTGTATTCACCTATTTTATGTAAATACTGACATGAATCTATTCTTTGATAGCTAGCATCTATACCCAACAAACGAGCTAATTCCTGTGATAAATTATTCCAGTGAATTTCATGGTAAATGACATCCAGAACCGGAAAGATTGAAATGCCGCATTTATTGTGATCGTTTACACAACCACAGCTTACTATAACCTTGCTATAATCCTCATCATGTAAACAAACCTCACGGGAACAGTTATGCATACAATTAACAGGGCAATGCAAACTATCGGCCTTATTATTTGTGGGCACTAAAAAAGGTTTGATAAACCTGAATTGATCTTTTGATAATTCTTTCCAGTTATATAAAGGTGCTTCACCACTAGTAGCCTCAAGCGCTTTCCATGCAAGGCGCAATGTTTGCGTCATATTGCCTCCTTACACTTGAAGGTGCCATCACAAAACCCCTGGCCATTAAAAATGTGTCAATTAACTCTCCAAAATTATCACTTGAACTAGATGCTATATTGGGGGAGCTAATCGTAATGCGCTTAGGTGATTTCTCACCAGTGAAACGAAATAGAAGCTGGACAGTAGATATTTTTGCGCCGCTAGGGAAATCTTCTCGCCATTGTTGGCTACATGTAAAGTAATTATCAGATTTTCTAACTTCTTGAGGATTTCCTTTGCTAATCCATTTTAAATGTACTTCTGTTAGTTTCACATCTTCAATGCCAGGTATATCAGAACAAACCAAACACTTTTCACCGTCAGCCCTAAGGGTTTCAAAAGTAAATTTCTCTCCGCTTAAAAAATAGTCTTCGGCACCAAATAAATATTTTCCAATAACATTCAAATAAAGCTCTTTTTGCCATTTTGCAGCCGTATTGTTAATACTGATCTCGTTCTGCTCCTGATTATATACTATGACGGCATGCATCTCTGGTCTGTAAAAAACAGTGTCTGACTTATCATCCTTTAAACACCCTTCACGTTTAAACGGCCGGCCATGTCTGATAATAATATTTATTTTATCCGTATCACTGCGTATACATTCTAACCTACAACCACGTCCATATTTACGTGCTGAAAATTCCTTATTTAATGCATTTTGCATTTCTATTATTACGTTGTTATCTGGAAGGGTAAAATTATCTGGTGCAGGTTGATCACTTTTAAAGTAATGATGCGCCCTAAGTTTTTTTGAAAAAATCTCTGCATGAACTTTTTCAAGTGCTTTGGGATTTTTTAGATAGAGCTGCGTTGCTAGGTCACCCGCTGATGTATCTGGGTCACTATCCAGTTCAACATTGTATTTCTTTGCGGTTTCGTAAAGCAAATCCATTTTGTTGTCGTCAGCCATTTCATAGATTATAAACAAAGCATTCACTAACTCTTCAGGCATGGTGTCGTCAGGATACTTTAAAATATCTGCCAGCAGATCGTAATCCTCAATTCTGTGATCTAATTGCATTCCCTTACTCTCAAAAAAAGTTTTGAACATTCTTAAAAAATTTAACAACCGTTCAGGATTCATCTTTTTAAGAGCATCGGGATTCACAAATTTTTTCTTTTTGTGAAAGGTCGTCATAAGGCAAACCTCCTCATTTTAAATATTAGATTCATTATCTCCCTCGACATTATTCTCATTTGATACATTTTTTAAAATCACAAGAGACCGTGCTCTACCTGGTTCTTTTTTTAGGTATTTCTTTCTGACCAATATATTCACACGTTCATATGCAGTTTTTTTTGCTACACCTAATTTATCTGCTAATTCTTGCATCGTTGGACAATATCCCTGTTCTTTTAAAATCTCTTCAATCACAGTTAATGTTTCCTCCTGCGTTGGAGTTAACAAACTTTCTGAATAACGCTGTGCGTTTTCATTCATTAGACACCCTCAAAAATAAATACTTTTTAAAATGTTGTTACCAATCAATAGTTAGGTAACATTTGTTTGGTAAGGTTGATTGAATAGACCATAGTTTCAACCTGTAGTCAATATAGTTTTGCCAATAATTGAGCTTATATGCAGCGAACGCCTGTAAAGAAAATGTATATAAAATAATTGCCTATTATTGAAAGCTCGTCAAGTTTTTTAAGATTTCAGTCATCTTTTACACTTTTAAATCATTTCGTCATTGAATCTGTAAAATTTACTTTGTCACAGATTTTTTTTTGCATTTTTTTTCAACTTTTTTCTTTGCTCTGAAACGCCCAATACACAGGGGTTGGCAGCATTGCCATTGCCTCTTTATCAAAGCTCTGAATTACCCGTATCTGTGAAATCACACCCCATAGGGATGAACAGGCCGCAAACGGTTTGCGCCTGATTAATCCTATCAATGAGGTGTACAATGTACTCTAACAATAACTATAAAGGTATCGACCCTATTATTATTTCAATCGTTCGCAGTAAAGCTCAAGAACTCACCAGGCATAAATATTTTTTGCCATCCGATCTTGAAGACATCGAACAAGAATTAATGCTTGAAATGCTAATGAAGTTATCAACGTATGATTCTACAAAATCGTCATTATGGTGTTATGCAAAAAAGATAATCGAAAATAAGTGTTCCTCACTTATTCGTACAGCTTCCAGAAAAAAGCGCGGCGGAGATAAAATATTTTGCTCACTTCACCAACCGATAAATGCCAATGGTGAAGAGGACTATTTGATAATTGATACCATAACAGCAAATTCAACATTTTATGAATATGCTGAACCAGGAACAGACGATCAATTAATTTCTGAAATAGATATAAGGCAAGCTATTAGAAAATTGCCACCGACACTTGGCGAATTTTGCGAGCTTTTACAAACTATGAATATTACAGAAATTGCTAGAAGCAAAGGCATACCCAGACAAGCTATATATGACATTATAGCAAGGTTAAAAACTTCTCTTCAGTCTATAGGGTTTGTTGTTTACGCATAATTTTATCTTACCTACTAAGCGGCTACATTTATTTGTGGCCGCTTTTTTTATTCCCTGAAGCCTAACAATTACAGAGACTCTAGGTTTTAAATAAAAAAATCACTCTGCAATCCCGACAGATCACCCACCAAAAACGTATTTACCTATCACCGCCTCACGAAAACATGTTGGGTCTTTGCGGAAATACAACACTTTGAGCCGTATGGCAAAGAAGAAATACCGCATCTGTTAGTACATTGGCAGCCTCAGACCCAGCAGCAGCTTCAGAGGATTTTTTTTAACCTTTAATCGGAGTGCTCATTTATGACCGACACACAAATTACCCTTGAGGATATGAAGAGGATGGAGATAGGCCAAGTTGCCGCTTTGCCCTCAAGTCAACTGTGCCAGCTTTTACTTGATGCTGCTGAAAACTTAAAGCAAGCAAAACGTGTGAGGCAATGGGTGGAAGCGGCTATTGCAATGAAATACACGGAACAGATACGTGCAAAACGCCAGCGTTTGGAAAAAGATACAGGCATTATTCATATAGAAGATAATGGCTACAAGCTAACGAATGACATACCAAAAAAGCCAGAATGGAATCAAGAAAAACTTGCTGAAATCATAAAAAACATTGAAGCGCAAGGTGATGACCCTAGCGAGTATGTAGACGTTACATACAAAGTGCCTGAAAGCAAATTTAAGGCATGGCCTAGCTCTATGCAAAAAATCTTTGAGCCAGCCCGAACCCTTAAAACTGGCAATCCTACATACATTTTAACTCCTGAAGATCAAGGGGGTGCATAATGTCTGGATTACCTATTATTAGTGCTGATCAAAGGTTAGCAGAAAAAAAGGGCATAAAAGGTTGTCTTTTTGGGGCTAGCGGAATTGGCAAAACATCCCAGCTTTGGACACTTCCGGCAGAAAGTACTTTGTTTTTTGACCTTGAAGCTGGCGACTTAGCCGTTGAAGGTTGGAAAGGTGATGCTATACGCCCTCGCACTTGGCAAGAATGCAGAGATTTTGCGGTATTCATTGGCGGAGCAAATCCATCACTAAGAGATAACCAACCGTATAGCGAAGCCCATTATAAAGCGGTATGCGAGGAATACGGTGATCCTGCCAAGCTTGATAAATACGATACTATTTTTATTGATTCTATCACTGTTGCAGGTCGTTTGTGTTTCAACTGGTGTAAAGGGCAGCCACAAGCATTTTCTGAAAAAACGGGCAATGAAGATATACGGGGTGCGTATGGTCTTCAAGGTCAAGAAATGATTGGTTGGCTTACCCACCTTCAGCACACCAGAAATAAAAATGTTTGGTTTGTTGGTATTCTCGATACCAAGCTGGATGATTTCAACCGCAAAATCTTTGCTGCTCAAATCGAAGGCAGCAAAACAGGTAATGAGCTACCCGGTATTGTCGATCAAGTAATAACAATGGCAGAGGTTCCAGCTCAAGATGGTTCCACATACCGAGCCTTTGTCACTCACACCATTAACCCTTTTGGCTATCCGGCAAAAGACCGTTCAGGTCGTCTTGAAGTAATGGAAGAGCCGCACCTCGGGCGTTTGATGGAAAAAATCAAAGGCGAAGCCAAACCTATTTCTGAACGTCTGACTTACGACAAGCCAGACACTTTTACCCCTACTGCTGAATCAACCAACAACTCTAATAAAGGAGATTGACCAATGAGTTATTATGATTTTAATACGGCTGAAGAACAAACCAATTTTGATGCCATCCCTAAAGGCACACTTGCCAAGGTTCGTATGACCATCAAACCAGGTGGTTATGATGATGTTAACAATGGATGGACAGGTGGCTATGCCACACACAAAGCTGAAAGCGGCGCAGTTTATTTATCATGTGAATATGTTGTTTTAGAAGGCGAATATGCCAAGCGCAAAGTATGGAGCATGATAGGGCTCTATAGCCACAAAAATAATAATGCCTGGGGTAATATGGGGCGGTCTTTTATTCGTGCTATCCTTAATTCTGCCCGTGGCCTTTCAGGTAAAGATAATTCAGCGCAAGCCCAGGCACTAAGACGTATTAATGGCCTTGGCGATTTAGATGGTATTGAATTTGTCGCTAAAATTGATGTTAGCAAAGATCAAAACGGTAACGACAGAAACGAAATCAAAATTGCAATTACTCCCGATAGTAAAGATTACGCAGCAGTGATGGGGCAAATAGCACCTGTATCTGCTACGGCTAACACAACACAAGCACCAGCACAACAGCAAGGACAACCTGTTAACGCAGCAGGAAAACCTAGTTGGGCTCAATAATCTAAATCGGAGGTAATAAAATGCTACTCAGACCGAGACAGCAAACCTTTGTTGAGCATAGTGTTGAAGCCCTAAAAGAGCATGGCAATACATTGGGCGTTGCGCCTACTGGTTGCCATGCTCCTGGTACTGATATTTTAATGTTCAATGGAACTACAACAAAAGTTGAAGAGTTAGAGGTTGGCGATGAAATTATGGGGCCAGATAGTAAGCCCCGTATTATTCAAGAGTTACATAATGGCGTTGATGAAATGTTTGAAATACGCCCACTTAAAGGCGATCCATTCATTGTAAATCGTGGGCATATTCTATCACTCGTGCAAACCAATAAAACGGCTAAAGATACCAGGTATGAAAGCAAAATTGCTAATATTAGTGTTGATGAATACTTGCGAAAAGGCAAAAATTTTAAACATGATCACAAGCTATATAGAGCAAAAATAAATTTTAACGGGTTTAAAAACCTACCTATCGAACCGTATTTTTTAGGTATATTGCTTGGTGATGGTTGTTTAAAATCAAGTCCTGTCAACGTTACCACGCCTGACCCTGTAATTGTTGAGTATTGCCAAGAAATGGCCGATAAATGGGATTTACGGCTAAACACTTATCAAATGGCTGGCAATGAAGCTAATACCTATAGCTTTGTTAAAGACGGACAACAGAAAAATCCGCTTACTGATTGGATACGCAATTTAGGAATATATGGCATTGGGGCTGCTGATAAACATATACCTCATCATTACAAGGTTGGCTCCGATAAAGTACGTGCTGCTGTGCTTGCTGGACTGCTTGATACTGATGGATACAAAACTAATAACATCATGGAGTTTTCTACTGCATCTAAACGGCTTGCCTATGATGTAGCTTTTGTTGCCCGTAGTTTAGGTTTTTTAGCAATACCACGAAAAAAGATTGTTAATGAAAGAACCTATTACCGCTTTTGCATATCGGGTGATTTTTCAAATATTCCACTACGCATTGCTCGTAAGATTCCTGAAAAGCGAAAACAAAAGAAAAGCCCTTTACGCACTGGTTTTACTGTTCACCATGTAGGTCAAGGCGAATATTACGGCTTTACCGTTGATAAAGATAATCTCTACGTAATGGGTGATTTTACCGTTACTCATAATTCAGGTAAGACCATTATGCTATCTGGTGTGGTGGGCGAGATATTAAAAGACAGCAAAAAAAAAGCCTGTGTACTCGCTCACCGTGACGAACTCACCAGCCAGAACATAGCTAAATTTTCAAGGGTAAACCCAGGTCTTAGTACTTCGGTTATAGATAGCAACCAAAAATCATGGGATGGCCGCACTACCTTTGCAATGGTGCAGACTCTTGCAAGGGATAACAACATTAATGCAATACCAAGCCTTGACCTTCTAGTAATCGATGAAGCACACCATGCAGTAGCTGGTGGATATCAACGTATTATAAATAAAGCAAAAGAAGTAAACCCCCATTGCATGATTTATGGGGTAACGGCAACACCAATGCGAGGCGATAAAAAAGGCTTACGCAGCGTGTTTTCAAATGTTGCCGATCAAATAATGCTTACCGAATTAATCAAATCAGGTCATCTTGTGCCACCACGTACTTTTGCAATTGATGTGGGCGTTCAAAAAGACCTTAAAAATGTCAAAAAAGTCGCTAGCGATTTTGATATGGGTGCTGTTGAAAAGATTATGAACAAGCGACCTATTACAGATGCTGTAATAGAACATTGGCAAGATAAGGCCGGAGACAGAAAGACGATTGTATTTTGTTCAACTATCGCCCATGCACAACAGGTACATGAGGCTTTTATTTCAAATGGTGTTGATGCAACGCTTGTACATGGCGAGTTATCAAAAACTGAAAGGCAACAAGCACTTGAAAATTACGAGAAAGGTAATGCACAAGTAATTATTAATGTGGCCGTACTCACTGAAGGCTATGACTACACCCCAACATCATGCGTAATATTGTTGCGCCCTTCTTCTCACCGGTCAACCATGATTCAGATGATAGGCCGAGGGTTACGCACGGTAGACCCTGCCGAGTTCCCAGGTGTTATTAAGAATGACTGCGTTGTTTTAGATTTTGGCACGTCAACCTTAATACATGGATCACTTGAACAATCAGCCATTCTTGATTTTGATGAATCAGAAAAGCGTGAAGCACCAAAGAAAGATTGCCCTGACTGCGGGGCTGTTGTTCCTCTTGCAGCACGTGAATGCTCATTATGCGGTTACGAATGGGAAGACGAAGAAGAGGAGGAAGAAGATGAAGAAACGGCACTTACTGATTTTGTAATGTGTGAAATTGATTTACTGGAAAAATCACCGTTTAGTTGGTGTGATCTCTTTGGAGATGATGAATCACTTGTTGCCAATGGATTCAACGCTTGGGGCGGTGTTTTTTACAATAATAACAACTGGTATGCAATTGGTGGCGGTAAAGGATGTCAGGCTAAATTACTTGCTATAGGACAGCGTACTATTTGCCTTGCTGCTGCTGATGATTGGCTTAATCAAAATGAATCAGCAGACACTGCACATAAAACCAAACGCTGGCTTTATGAAGCTGCAACATACAAACAACGTCAATATTTACCCCCTGAACAAAAGCATGATTATGGGCTTACACGCTATCACGCATCGGCATTGCTAACGTTCCAGTTCAATAAAAAATCAATCAAGAGCCTGGTTTTCAATAGCAGGGGGATAACGTGATATGTGGTGTGTGTCTCAAAGAGGCCAGTGGCTTTGGTTACTCCCCTTACACGGTAGGTACTCGTTACTGGAAAACGAACTATCGCAAATTCTGCTCCATGCGGTGTTTAAACATTTATTCAACCATTCAAAAACGCAAAGGAAACAGTGCAATGATTGATCCTACAAAACACGAAATAGAAGCCATGCACGCCGCTATTCCTCCACTCGGTGAGTATGTTACCGAGGTCGGCATGTACAAACCACTCAACGATTATAGCAAAGAACAAATACTAACGATGATTGAGGTGGTTGTTACTGCCTATCACGAGAATTTACGCACACTGGTACCAAAAGAATTTGAGGAAGACAGCAATGTTAGATTTTAATCACAACCAAAAATTTTATGAGAAAGTAAACGCATGCATTGACCAGGCGCTAATAGAGCTTAACCAAAAACAACCGAAACGGGATTATATAGGTGCTTCACGGCTTGGTGTATCTTGCAATCGTGCCTTACAATATGAGTTTCTTAACACTCCAAAAGATGAAGAACGCGAGTTTTCAGGTAGAACCTTACGCATTTTTGCAGCAGGACACGTTTTTGAAGACCTAATAATCAAGTGGCTGCGTCAAGCTGGCTTTGAACTTTACACCGAAACGTCAAGTGGTGGTCAATTTGGCTTTAGTGCTGCAAATGGTAGGATTCAAGGGCATGTTGACGGCATTATAAATGATGCCCCCAAAGATTTAGGGATGTCATTTCCTGCGTTATGGGAAGCAAAATCATTAAATAACAAATCTTGGAAAGATACTGTCAAGCGCGGCCTTACACTTTCCAAACCTGTCTATGCAGCACAAGTAGCATTGTATCAGGCGTATATGGAACCTTCTATACCTGGTATATCGTCAAATCCTGCGCTGTTTACTGCCATAAACAAAGATACCGCAGAAATTTATCATGAACTTGTGCCGTTAGATTTGGCACTTGCTCAAAAGGCTAGTGACAAAGGCGTACAAGTCATAACTGCTTGTGAATCTCACGAATTATTACCACGCATCTCTAACAGCCCGACCTTCTTAGATTGCAAATTTTGTGACTACCAAAATCGGTGCTGGAAGCAAGATATCACCCCAATTGTAAAATCTTAAAATAAGGAAAAACTAATGAGTAATCATTTTAGTATTGAAAACGCAAAACACAACGCAATAAAAAACATTTTTCGTGAGTTAGGGGGTATAGAAAATAGATTTAAGGTAATAAAAAATCAGCTTACTTTCTTAGAATCAAAACATGATTATTGCTCTATTTTAGATTATTGCGAAAAACACGATTGCAGATTACCAATTTATATAGTTGGTGAGCTTGATTTTAAAGCTAATTCACTTTCACATAAGCGCAACATCCCTATAGGCAGAGCCGCCCACAAAATTTTTGGCTGCTTAAACTTGTATCGCTACGACTTGTTAGATGAAGTCATGCGAGAAGAGGATTAGGGAGATGTGCAGTAATGGACAAAATAGAACCATCTCCTAATGATATAGCGATCTATCTTGATGTTGTTTTTGGCTACCTGGAGGGCTACATACCATTTCGTAGTTTCTCCGAAAAAGGAGCCGATCAGATGCGAGCGCCGCATAATATATCGGTTCATACTAATGGTGATGTATCAGAAACAGCTAACAATTTTGCAAATTGGGCTGATAAACAGAAGGTTGCCTTTTATGTCATTCCAGGCATTACCAATAATCAAGGCGAAGCCAGTAGCGAGCATATTAAACAAATGCAAACGGTACTGGTTGACCTTGATACTGGTGATACTGAAGAAAAACTTGCAACACTTACAAAATGTTTATGTGAACCAACCCTTATAGTTGAATCAGGAGGCATTACAAAAGAAGGGCATAAGAAGTTACATGCTTATTGGCAATTATCAGAACCAGCAGAAGGCGCAGAGCTAAAGAAGCTTTTAAAATTACGTCATCACATAGCTTTAAGTATTGATGGAGATTGTCATTTTCAATCAGCGCATCAGCCGATACGTATGGCTGGCTCAACTTATCATAAAGGCGGTAATCATAAGCTTGTTAGTATTAGGTCATATAAAGAAAAATTGGAGTATGACCTTGGTGATTTAATAGAGCTTTCTGAAAATTTGCCAAAACCTGAAAACCTACCAGCTTATAGCAAAGGCGGTGATTTTTTTGATTTTAATAATGTTGCACCTACAACTGAAGAAATACTAACAAGTGTAGTGTATGAAGGCGGAACAGGCGAACACACACGATTCAAGTATATTCAAAAAATCGCAGGGCATTGGTTATCATGCTATTATGATGGGTTAATACCCGAACAAGAAGCATGGGAAAAAATCACACAATATAATACAGCGTGTGTTGTACCACCGTTTGAATATAAGAAGTTAAAAGACATCGTTAATGGGTTATGGAATGTCCACATAAAAAAACATGGAGAACCACAGCATTGTAAAGAATCTGATGTTACCACATCGTCATGCACAAGCTTTTCATTAGATCATTTACTAAACGATAACACACCTTTACCTAATGACATTATTGCACCAAGGATATTAACCCCAGGCGGCTTAATGGTATTTGGTGGTGCGCCAAAAGTCGGTAAAAGTGATTTCCTCTTGTCAATGTTCACACACTTGGCGGCAGGGAAAGACTTTTTAAGTTTTAAGGCATCAAAGCCACTCAAAATTTTCTATTTCCAAGCTGAAATTGGCTATCACTATTTACGTGAAAGATTACAGGCAATGCAGCTTCCAAATGAGCTTGTAATGCTGGCAAAGGGCAATCTTTTTATTACCCCTAATACCAAGCTGCAATTTAACGAGGACGGTATAAAAAACATTGTACAGCACGTACAAGAATCTTTTCAGCGTATGCCAGATGTTATTGCAGTTGACCCTATACGAAATGTTTTTGACGGAGGCGCGCCCGAATCAAACGAAAATAGCAATCAGGACATGTTGTTTTTCTTGAGAAACAGAGTTGAGCCATTGCGAGATATGATTAACCCCGAAGCTGGCATTGTTCTTGTCCACCACACTAAAAAAGTAGATCAAAAACGCTTTAAGGAAGACCCTTTCCAAGCGTTTAGCGGTGCAAGTAGTCTAAGAGGGTATTATACAACAGGCGTTATCTTACATAAATCAGACCCAGAAAGTATTGATTGCGAATTGGTTTTTGAGCTTCGTAACGGTGCAGCTATTCCCGATAAAATCGTTCATAAATCTAAAAAAGGGTGGATTGAAATAAACCCACTCAACAAGCGCATCACTAATCAAAAATACGGAGAAAAATTAGACGCAGAGCGATTAAGACGCATAAGAATCATTGTTAGAACATTGGAGACTGAAGCCAAAAAAGGCAAATTTTATTTGATGAAACAGTTTTCAGAAAAGTTTCATAACAAGCTAGGAGGTCAAAGGCAAATTTATGATGATTGCTCAACAGCAGCAACACAAGGGTTAGTGCAGTTTTTCAATAACCCTAAAGAGTATGATCTTTCTATTGTTAGTAAAGGTTACGGCTTCATGTGTACGCAAAACATGAAGATGGTGACTAATAAGACAAAAGACCTACACACAGGCGAGATAATCAAAGAATATGCTGAAATCATTCCTACTCATTACAAACGGGATGGTGATGGCAAAAGAATGGACATCATAGATACACCAATGTGGGTATCTTTTGACGATTTAAAGGGGGTAAAAAATGCCACTTAGAACCCCTTCACATTGCATTTCTCTTTGCAGAAAATTCACATTGCAGAAATCGTCAAAAATGCAATGTGTTTTGCAACTTACCCCTTTTAAATCAATAGTTTACAAAAATTTCTCTTTGCATTTTGGAAAAAATCAAAAAATGCAATGTGAATCGCCATTTTCTCTTTGTATATCAATATGTTGTAGATTTTTCATGTTGCATTTTAAAAATGCAAAGAGGAAAACCCCTAAAACCCCAGTGTTTACAAGGGTTGTAGGGTCATTTCTGAAATGCACACAACACCCCCTATTATATATAGAGGGTATTTACATACCTCTAATAAACATAGGTGGGTGGGTGTTGTTGTGTGTGCCGTTTTATTTCCATTTTTATTT
>CALCTU010000081.1 GCA_937907045.1 uncultured Alphaproteobacteria bacterium | reverse complement strand
GCTTTACCGATACGTTAGACAAGGTGGCTAATTTTGAGTGTGTTTAGTATTTCCAGATTAATACGTGCCTTTGGTCATTCGGTTAATGGCCTAAAAAGCACGTTTGCATCTGAAACTGCTTTCAAGCAAGAGGTAATCTTGTGTGTTGTTGCTGCGCCAATTATATATTGGATTGATGCAACATTGGTTGAAAAAATACTGCTTATAATCAGTCTTGCTTTTGTGCTTATGGCAGAGCTGGTTAATACTGCTATTGAAGCTGTGGTAGACAGAATATCACACGAACGTCATGAACTATCCAAAAAAGCTAAGGATGTTGGCAGTGGCGTGGTGTTGGTAGCATGTATTAATGCTGCTGTAGTGTGGCTTCTGATTTTACTGGATTAGCAGTGCTAACTTCATAAAGTACTTTAGAGGGATCTTGAGGGACTAGATCATAGCGTTGCTCAATATGTCCTTTGTAAGTCATAAAATCAGCGACATGTGTAATGAATGGTTTAAAATAATGACACAACGATAAGTCTCCGCCTTTGGTATAGAATTGCTGGAGGAGTTGATGAATATCGTCTGGTTCATAGTCCAGCAAAAATAAGATTGATTCTTGAGCTAATGAAAATACATGCTCATCTTCAAAAGGATTTTGTGGCCAGGGTAATTCAGACCGCTGGTAGATTGCAAATAATGTTGCAACCATCATACGATGTTTAGGGTCATCTAGGTGCCGTAAAATATAATCCATTTCTAATAAATTATCTTGCTCAATGCTACCACTTTCAGCTGAGTCGTAATTTAGGCCTTTACGAATGACTGGTTGCTTAAGCAGTTGTAGGGTTAGAGGATCAAATTCTAGTGGGCGTGGTACTGAGCATAAATCTACCATGATATTGAGAATCATTTCCCGGCGTCTAAAATGAATCAAATTTGCAAACATAGATTTCTCTAACGCATCAAGGTCAGCTAATTGAGCTTCATTATGTGGGCATTCTTCCATGAAAGCCCTGCATAGATCAAACTGTTTTGTGATCGTGATACCTTTATCATCTGTGATACGCCGGTGGTAGAATAACATGATTTTTGCCTGACGTTCACTGGTGAGAATCGAGTTCCCTGGTGAGGCTACGGATAATAATGATGGCTCTGGCCTAAATAAATCTTTAAACGCAGTACTGAGCGCATTTTCTTCTGAAGAAAATGAGGGAAGATCAGTAAACACTCCATGAGAATTAATGAATGATGGCACAAAAAAACCATTATGCTGCTCTATGGTTGAATTTTCAGGGTTGTCTGGTCCATTTTTAGCATTGCTGCCATGTAGTTCATTGTATTCTTTTCTTACTTTATCTGCAGGTAACCATTGTAACCCAATATGTTTTGGATTAAGGAGTGAAGGTATGCCAATAAACGCGCGTGCAATATCCAGAGGGATTCTTCCCTTAACTGGAAAAATCTCACTTTTTGCTAAGTCACCTGTTAATTTTTCTTTGGGAAATGGTGTAACCAGTTCAATGCTTGTTCCCATGCCATTGTCTATAAAAGGTGCCATTTGAGGGTCAAAGAATCCGTTAGGGCGATAATTTGAGAAGCGGTTATACCGCATGTTGTAAGTCACTGACCGAGACAAAATACCATATTGTTCGCTTCCATCTGGATTAAGTTTATGAAAAATACCAGGAGGACGTGCTTGTGACGCAAGAACATAATCTTTGATAATACCATAAGCTAGACGCGCCTTTGCAGCTTCATAGGGTGGTGTTGGTTTAATATGAAAACTTTCGCGTGTTTTGGGGTTTTCATATTGCTCTATGCCGCGTTTGCTGCTGGGTAGTAAAACAAGCCCGTCTTCATGCTTTACGACAGAAAAGTCGTTTGAGGCTTGTTGGTTGATGTTGGGGCGGTGAGGTTTTGTTGTTTGGCACGAAGGTGCTTTCATCAAGCTAGTTGCGCCAAACATATTGAACAAATTGATAGTTTCGCTCCATATATTACCAAGTAAATATTGACTTGGGTCAATAACCGAACCAATTGCTCTAAAGCGCCTTACATTACTAAGGCCAGGTATGATGGGTGCGTGGTTTGTAGGTGAAATTGTCATTTTCATGGACCCCAGCGGGTCAACTTGTACATATTTATGTTCAATAAGTGGGGCCAGTAAGGGGTTGATTCGAGGGTCAGTGCTGTAACCTTTGCAATTGCCAACAAGTTCTACATATTGGCCATTAACATAAAAGTGTTTATAAGGAGTGATATTGGTTTCGTAATCATCGCGGTCAATCAGAGTGATTCTGTCAAGGTCAAAACCAAGTGCTTTCATTTTATCTAAGGCAGTCGATCGTCGTTTCTGTTTTTGATCGCTGACAATATAAATATGTGCCTGTGGGCGCTGAGTAAGTATAATATCGGTCAGTTCTTTGGCGCTTGGTCCGTTACCAATTAACAATATTACCGGTGCTTGACTAAGTGAGTTGATTTTTTGTATGGCTGGGCTTGATGGGGTAAGGGGATAGATATTTTCAACCAATGAATTGGACGGTCTGTGTATCATTGGTTTGATAGAAAAGCTACCTGTGGATAGAAAAGTATAATTTGCTATAATATCGGTCTCTTGATTGCTCAGTCGACAGCCAGTGATATCAAGTGTACTAGTGCCTGCATCGCTCCAAGTTGGTTTTGTATTAAGCTTGGTTGCTTTATCATAAATAACATTAAGCAATACATGCTCGTTACCTTGAACATGGCTGTCAATTTCTTCTCTTATCCATTCACTAAATAAAAATCGTGGTATATGATTTGGTTTTAAATCTTTTTCAGGAAATGTAACGCCCCATGTTTGATCAAAATATTCACGGTTTGAAGGGTCGTTTAGCCATGCATAAAATTTTTGAATGCTGTTGGGAAAATCGTTAAATTTGAGTTCGGTTTGGGGGTAAGAAAATGCAACACCGCCAAATAATTCTTCTGGTTTATCTTGTATTACTGTGATGCATAATGGATCTTTTTTGTCAATGTTCAATTGTGCTCTATCTTGGGCTAGTTTAAGAATAGCTACGGCAGTAGCGGGTCCTCCACCAATAAATAGCGCATGGGGCTTGAGCGCATGAGAACTCTGGCGTGCATCACAAAAGCCCGTGTAACGTTCGCTAGAGGGTGATGTAAGAATTCTGGTAGCTGCGGTTGTACTTGCGCTCCTAATAAGCGGCCTAATAAGGTGTGGTAATGACTGAAATGCGTAACGAAGGGGTGGCATAATATATGGATGTAAAAATTAAATTAATGTTATTAAGAAGTTGTTATAGAGCCTATTGTCCAAAGAGTAAATAGTGTTGGTTTGTACATGTTGTATACTTGTGATCAAGTAAGCCCAGATGGTACATCACAGCTTGCTATGTTTAGTATAAAAATGTTTACGTGACAAATAAGCTCATTTTCCTTGCTAAAAACACAGTTTTGGCTTATGTATCTGCTCTTTCAACCTGGTTTGGAAAATACATAATTTGGGTAACATGTTTATGGGCGTGACATACATGACTAAATGGGTTTATGGTTTTGGTGATGGTGCTGCAGAAGGTGATGCATCAATGAGAAATTTGCTAGGTGGTAAAGGTGCCAATTTGGCTGAGATGTGCGGTCTTGGCTTGCCAGTACCCCCTGGATTCACAATTACTACAGAAGTATGTACGGCATATTATGAGAATAACCGTCAATACCCTGAAGATTTAAAAGCTCAAGTGCAAGAGGCTCTTGCAACAATTGAGCAAACCATTGGTTCAACATTTGGTGATGTGAATGATCCGCTATTGGTTTCTGTGCGTTCTGGTGCAAGAGCGTCGATGCCGGGTATGATGGATACGGTGTTAAATTTGGGGTTAAACGACCAGACGGTTGAAGGTCTAGCAAAAAAGAGTGATAATCCACGCTTTGCCTATGATAGCTACCGTCGTTTTATCCAAATGTATTCGGATGTAGTTCTTGGTGTCGATCACTACCATTTTGAAGAATTACTAGATCAGAAAAAACAAGATAAGAACGTCACGCAAGATACTGAACTTGATGCAGATGACCTTAAGGCCTTAGTGCAAGAATATAAAGAGCGTGTTGAGGAAGAGCATGGAGCGGCATTTCCACAAGATGTGCATGAGCAATTATGGGGAGCAGTCGGTGCGGTGTTTAATTCATGGATGAATCACCGTGCCATTACGTACAGACGTTTGCATGATATTCCACAAGAGTGGGGTACGGCAGTAAATATTCAGTCTATGGTGTTTGGTAACATGGGAACTGACTGTGCTACGGGTGTTGCATTTACGCGCAATCCTTCTACAGGAGAAAATGAATTTTTTGGCGAGTACCTTATTAATGCTCAGGGTGAAGATGTAGTGGCAGGAATTCGTACGCCGCAACAAATTACTGTTTCTGGTAAAGAAAAAAATAATCTTACGCTTCCTGCTATGGAAGAAGAGATGCCCGAAGTATTTGGTCAATTGGTTGATATATACAAGCGTCTTGAACAGCATTATAAAGACATGCAAGATATTGAGTTTACTGTTCAAGATCAAAAACTATGGATCTTGCAGACGCGTAATGGTAAGAGAACAGCACCTGCTGCAATCAAGATTGCCGTTGATTTTGTAGATGAAGGCATTATTGACAAACAAGAGGCGATCAGCCGTATTGACCCTGCGTCATTGGATCAATTATTACATCCCACATTGGATACTAAAGCGCACCGCAGAGTGATTGATCGTGGACTTCCTGCATCTCCAGGAGCTGCCTCTGGTAAAGCAGTATTTACAGCAGAAGATGCAGAAAAAGCGGCTGCTGCTGGTGATAAAGTAATTCTTGTTCGTATTGAAACATCTCCAGAAGATATTCACGGGATGCATGCAGCAGAAGGGATTTTGACTGCTCGTGGTGGGATGACATCGCATGCTGCAGTGGTTGCACGTGGTATGGGTAAGCCTTGTGTTTCAGGGGCTTCTGGGTTGTCTATTAATTACCAAGATAAACAGTGTGTTGTTGGTAATGTTTCATTTGGCGAAGGTGATGTGGTTACTATTAATGGTTCCTCCGGTGAAGTGATTCTTGGTGAAGTGCCAACTATTGAACCTAATCTTTCAGGTGATTTTTCGACCATTATGGCGTGGGCTGATGAAATCAGAACGTTAAAAGTAAGAACAAATGCTGAAACGCCAGAAGATGCGACTACAGCTCGTAAGTTTGGCGCGCAGGGTATTGGTCTGTGTCGTACTGAGCATATGTTCTTTGAAGCGCAGCGCATTACGTCTGTTCGTAAAATGATTTTAGCAGAGGACCTTGAAGGTCGTCAGCAGGCACTACAAGAAATTATGCCAATGCAGCGTGGAGACTTTGTTGAGATTTTTGAGGTTATGGAAGGTTTGCCTGTTACAATTCGTCTTCTTGATCCACCACTACATGAGTTTTTGCCGCATAGTGACGAGGACCTTGCTCCAATTTCAGAGCAGCTTGGTGTCTCAATAGAAAAGCTTAAAAAGCGTGTTGCGCAATTGCATGAGCATAACCCAATGCTTGGGCATCGTGGGTGCCGATTAGGTATTACTTACCCAGAGATTTACGCAATGCAGGCAAAAGCTATTTTTGAAGCTGCATTAGACGTTAAAGGTGAAGGGAAGGACGTTTTTCCGGAAATTATGATTCCACTTGCTCTTAGTAAGAAAGAGTTAGACATTTTAAAAGATGTTATTGATAAGACAGCTAAAGAAGTGTTTGAAGATAAAAATGCTTCAATTGATTATTTGGTTGGAACGATGATTGAGTTGCCGCGCGCCGCTCTGATGGCGGATGAAATTGCACAAACTGCAGAGTTCTTTAGTTTTGGTACCAACGACCTTACACAGACAACATTAGGTATTTCTCGTGATGATGCTGCATCGTTTGTTGGTAAATACAAAGAGCAAGGTATTTTTGAGCATGATCCATTTGTAAGGCTTGATACAACTGGTGTTGGTCAATTGGTTGAACTTGCTGCAGAAAAAGGAAGAGCGTCACGTGCCGATATTAAGCTTGGTATTTGTGGAGAGCACGGTGGTAACCCTGCCTCGGTGGCGTTTTGTCATAATATTGGGTTAGACTATGTGTCATGCTCTCCGTATCGTGTGCCTATTGCTCGACTTGCTGCTGCTCAAGCTGCACTGGAATTATCTGAAGATGCAAAAAAAGAGGCTGCATAGCTCTTTTGCGGTGTAATTGCTATTGATTCAACTACTAATTGCCTTTATACATAAGTTTAGTATTTTAGGTAAGGATAGTATGGGAGTAATATGGCATGACGCCAGGGGATATCACAGCCTCCAATGAATCAGGTGGCGAGCATAATGATGAAAAAGAATATTTTGGTGGAGCAAGGCGTTACTTTGACGCCAACCAAAATATTACTGTTGTTAATGTTCATGCAGGTGATTGCTTTATTACCGATTCTGATGAAGAAATGGCGACAACTGTTCTTGGTTCGTGTATTTCAGCGTGCGTTCGTGATCCGGTGGCGTGTGTTGGTGGAATGAATCATTTTTTGCTTCCTTCAAGTAAAGGTTCTGACATGGAGTCAACGCGCTATGGTGCGTTTGCGATGGAGCAGCTTATCAATGAAATTTTAAAACGTGGCGGTAAAAGAGAGCGTCTTGAAATTAAAATCTTTGGTGGTGGTAATGTGCTCAGATCGGTGACAGGAGTTACGGTGGGAGATAAGAATATCCAATTTATTAGAGAGTATCTGAAGGTAGAGGGATTTACCATTACCACTGAAGATGTTGGAGGAAATCAAGCGCGCAAGGTTAAATATTATCCATATACAGGAAAAGCATTTATCAAAAAGATTGAGCGTTCGTTGGATATTGCGGCAGTTAATGAGGAAGAAACTAAGTACCAAAAAGACATTGCATCAGATGAAGGTGCTGATGATGTATTGTTCTAATTCCAAATATTTGATTTTGTGTTACTATTTTGATATTATGGTGATGCAATAATACTTAAAATGTTCACTATATGGGGTCTAGTCCTAATAATTCATTGAGTCGTCAGGCATGGGAGCAGTTAGGCACCGAGCTTACTTATGACCAGTGGTTAAAGCAAGAAGAAGCCCGGCTAAGTACGGATGAAGTACAGGCTGAAGTAGATAGTTCTACAACCAAGAGCATGGAAGAGTTTGCAAATAGCGACCTTGGCAGAGCAACAGGACAGACGGTTGTTGGTACTTATAAGCTAGGTAGAACAATTAATCGATTAGCGATGCTTTCTAATCCTGTCACTGCTATTGCTGCCATTGCAGCAATAGTAGCTGAGGATGCAATAGAAGATGCCATGGAGGAGTCCCTGGTTGAAGAGGTGGATATTGATGTTGAAGATGAACCAGGAGTTGAAGCAGATAGTGCGTTTGCGCAAGATCTAGAAGCTGAAATGGAAGGTAAGATTGATGAATATGCTGACCAAGAAAAAGAGGCATTTAATAAAGAAAAACCAAGCCGCAAACGTGCTTCTTCAGAAGGATCTTCTGATGCACAAAATAGTAACACCAAAGGTGCTGAATCCACTGCCCAGAAGGTTCAAGATAGTGCGTTAGATTATTTGCAAGCCATGGATTATGCCGCAAGGCGTGTTAAGGAAGTTGAAGGTAAGAGTGATGCCGTTAAATCTGAAGTTTATGATAGTTTAGAAAATATTCTTCGGGAACAACGTGCTGAATTGGTTGAAAATTATATCAAGGCAGCAATCGAACTTGGTTGTGATCCTGATGAGGCTCAACAGCGTGCGGAAATTATGGCTGACATTATTGCAGATATGGCCAATGAAGCTGCGCAACTTGGTGTACCACTGCAAGAATATGCTCAATCGATGACAGAATATGATATGCAGCAGCGTATGCAAGATAGACTTGAGGAGTTAAATGAGCGTATTGAAGGGCAAGATCAGCAAATAGATGCTCCAGCTCAAGGGGAACAACTGCAGGTAGATGCTCCAGTTCAGGGTCCCGAGCCAAGCAGACTTGCTGATAGTATGTCCATCGACGATGCTGCCTTAGACTACCTGAATTCACTAGAGTATTCCTATGAGCGAGCCCAGGAGGTAAGTGGAAGAGATGAAGAGGCAAGGCAACGTTCTGCGGATTCGATGCAACAGATTGTAGATCAAGACAGAGCAGATTTTATTCAAAGTTATATTGAAGCTTCTGTTGAAGATGGAATGAGTGTTGAACAAGCCGCCCAGCAAGCTGAGGCAATGGCGGATGTTTTGGTAGACCTTTCACAAGAAGCTAAAGAAAAAGGTGTACCAGTTAAAGATTATGTTGGTCAGCTTAATGAGCAAGATTTAAGGGATCGTCTGGAATCAAAAATAGCAGATAGAGATGGTCATGAAATGGAGCAAGAAGTCTCCTCTGGAAGGAGTGGTGGTGAACGGCTTCAGCCTGAGCAGCAGCGTCAAGGCGAAAAACGTTCAAGAGATCAAAATAATGGGGTGTTAGACGGTATGTCACCAGAAGGTGCCAATGCTGCTAAAAAAATTAAGGGTGATATGAAGGAGGCTGGAACTAGAGGTGGAGAACACGTTGTTGGTACTTCACAAATTCATGGTCCTTCGCCTACGCCAGTAAATCAAGCCGCAATGGCAACACAAAAAGGTGGTAGGGAGTAACAATGTCAATGTTACGAACTAACGTGTGAAAGTGGCATTCCTTCTTTTTCTTGACGCGTTGATTGCTGAATTTCATCGGATAAATTATTGATAACTTCTGTAATATGGTGCGTCAGCTGCGCTAGTTCCGATAAATGGTTGTGATCATTGCGTTCGCCGGAGGTGCAATGTTTTGTGGCTAGTTTGTGAGTGCAAGAGGCAAGTATGTCAATTTCATTGGCTATATTAACAAGCTGTTGTTGATCGGGGCTGTCTTTTTTAGTTTCAAGGTTAATATTAAGCGCGTGCACATGAAGGTGATTTGAAATATCGTTAAGAGCGTGCTGCATAGAGTGTTGAATGGGAAGAGTATTTTTATGGTCAGTGGATACCTGCTGTTTGCTCAGTTCATACACATGATCAATAAGTGATTGCATGTAATTAAGTTGCTCAATACTGTGTGATAAAATGTTGCTAGGTAAATGTTGTGATTCCTCTAGAGCGTCGATATGCTTTTGTAAGTTAAGAGCAAGGCTAAGTTTTTCATTTCGGTGAAATGCAATTTTGGATCGTAAGTGATGAATATATTTGCTTATATAGCCAATCTCATCGTCTTTCTGGGCTAAAGCGGTGGTTATCTGAGCATATTTTAGGCTTTTGAGTAACAATGAAAAGGGTGCAAAAGCAAGCCTTAAGAGAATAAGTAGCATAAGGCTTCCAAATCCAATGATAGGGAAAATTTCCGATAGAACATGTTCAGATGTCTCTTTAGCGGCTTGTTGGTTGCTTGCTTTTGCTGAAGTGATGTTGATTGGAAAAATGGTATTTCCCACTGATGCGGTAAATTGGCTCACAAGATAACGGTTAAGCTCTTTACTATCTGGGTTAACGGTATTGCCGCCAAAGGATTCAATCCAGTTATTAATAGTGCTTATAGGTAGTGCGGCCACAATAAAGCCAGAGCTAGCAAAGGGATTGGTAGTAATGGGGTAGCCAAATAATATCGACTTGGTGTCAGATAATGTGGTAATTGGGCTAATAATTAAACCCGAATGTGAGGCATTAGGTGATGATAGTTGGTTATATAAATGGATAAGTCCTTTATGGATAAGAGGGCTATCATTATTTGCAAGTGGCAATGCTAGTTCTGCTCCTCCAGTGGAGCTATAAAGAACGTAGCCTTCTTGTGAGATAAGGAAAAACTCTGAGAAACCTTGTTCTTCTCGCCATTGATTAAACCAATGGTGGTAACGATTATGTGTGTTTTTATATTGTGAAATTGTTGATACAGGTGAAGATTGAGAAGGAGTGATATTTGTATCTGAGGATCCAAAAAAAGATTGTATTAAGTGGTAATGTCCCCAACCAATCTTATTCCATGCATTTGTAAAGTCAGCAATTGCTTGTGCAGTAGAAGGGTTGGTTGCTAAAGAAACAATGTGACGTTTTGTGTGTTTCAGCTCTTGATCAAATAGTTTTTTGATGGAGGAGGTTGTTTGATCCAGCTGTTGTTGAGAGTAATCGCTATGCTCGATATAAAAAGCTTGCTGGACCTTGTACATGATTCCCGCAATACTTAGCAGAAATACACCAACAAAAAGAACAGCAACTCTTCCCCTGAATCCATTGGGGTAGTTTGAGTTTGGCATAGCTTGTACCTTAAGCTATAAAATTAAACCTTAGCGAGCTTTCACTATAAACGATATTCATGTTAAGTACAACGGACTTTGTCAATTATTAGTTGCATTGTTGTTGGAAGTTATAAGGGTGATCGGATAATGTGCTTTGCACTTGCTTTTAAAGCAATAATTAGCTAATAACCCTGAAAACGTTACTTTTAAAAAACCCTATAGCGAGGCCTTATGCCGGAAAAGATTCTAGATCGCCTTGTGGATCTAACTCCACCAGGAAACGATAATAAGGTGTTGATGCATAGTTGTTGTGCGCCATGCTCTGGTGAGTTGATGGAGCGTATGTTAGAGAATAATATTGAGCTAAGTATTTATTTTTATAATCCCAACATTCATCCACGCAAAGAATATAATATCCGAAAGGAAGAAAATATCCGTTTTGCAGAGAAGCTTGATATTCCATTTATTGATGCAGATTATGATGTGCAAAATTGGTTCTCTAAAGCAAAGGGCATGGAGCATGAGCCCGAGCGCGGAGTAAGGTGCACAATGTGTTTTGATATGCGATTTGTTAAAACTGCGCAATATGCCAAGGAAAATGATTTTTCAGTGATTACAAGTTCATTGGGGATTTCACGTTGGAAAAACATGGATCAGATTAATGCTTCTGGTGCGTTTGCGGCAAGCCAATATGAAGGAATCACTTATTGGGACTATAATTGGCGCCAAAAGGGCGGCGGTGCGCGAATGTATGAAATTGCAAAGCGAGAAAATTTTTACCAACAGCAATATTGTGGCTGCATTTATAGTCTAAGAGATAGTAATGAGTGGCGCGTTAAGAATGGCAGGCAAGCTATTGAAATAGGAGAGGATTTTTATTCTCCGTCTACTGAAAAAGACGCCCAAACTGGAGCGTGATCTGAAGGTCGTTCAAGTTGTCTCATGGAGGTATCGACATCAGATTGAATGCATATGTCTGCGGCCTCGGGCGATAGTAATAGGTGGTCTATCCGAAGTCCTTTATTTTGCTGCCATGCACCGCCACGATAGTCCCACCAACTATATTGATGTCTGGATGGATGGGTATAGCGGTATGCGTCTATCATGCCAAGATTTTCTAAATTACGCCATTTGGCTTGCTCTAAAGGATGAAAGCATACTGTGTCTTTAAGGGATATGGGGTCAAAAACATCAATATCGGATGGGGCAACATTAAAATCTCCGGTAACAATATATTTTTCATTATAGCCGAGTTGCTTTTTGACGTGGTGGGTGAGTGCGTCTTAAAATGACATTTTATAATTAAATTTTTCTGAACCGACGGATTGACCATTTGGAACATACACATTTGTTACTCTGATTGCTTGCGTGCCACATGATATAACCGCTTCAATAAAGCGCGACTGATTTTGGTCGATACGTTCATCATCGAGTGTGGTTGATACTTCATCAATTGGAAATTTAGATAATATGGCAACACCATTAT
>CALCTU010000080.1 GCA_937907045.1 uncultured Alphaproteobacteria bacterium | reverse complement strand
GCCACACCTCCTACAACACCATCAAAATAGCTGACTCATGCCTCCTCACAAGCCCAAATTAAAAGAAAACATTGACAGGTTTATTTCATCCATAAAACAAGATGATTACCCATCCATCACCGCCACCCTAAGAGCCTTAAGTAAAAATAACATCGTTGGCTACAGGACTTATTTAGGGAAACAGCTGGTTTCACACTTACAAAAATTGCAAGCAACCGAAGAAACATTACGTTTTTTTATATATAGAATATCTGTTACTTTTTCTTCAAAAGATGCCATCAAAATTTTAAGCGCTTCTTACCAAGATCATAATTTAATAACGCTATACCAACAAATAGCACATCAAAATGCCAATTATAAAGATTCAGCAACTACGGGCCAATATCCTGGGCTTTCATTATGTATATTAGATCACTACAGTAAAATAAACACTCAAAAGGCACCCTCATACCAAGAACTAATGGTCCAATATATGTGTTTTGTAAGAGATGTACGCAAACTCAAAACACCTATTGCAGACATCAATGTTCATCAATTAGTAACAGAAAGCACCATCTTACCCCCTGTAATAAAGTCTTATATAACCTTATTATTAGAAAACGATCAAATTAAGTGGAAACCAGACCCAATAGAAAGTAGCAATCGCACCAGAACAATAAGCCAGGAAAGCACAGACAGCGGCATTACTCCAGACGCCGAGCCTTCTTTAGCCCAACAAGCAGTAGATAAGGCTATTGACAAAGATCATGTTGAAACAAATCGTGGCACCAAAAGAGCCCTTCCATTTAATCACCTAATGGGCATATCCACCCCTCCTCCAAAACCCAAGGACGCTCACGCTAAAGAAGGAGAAGGAGAAATTTTTAGCTGGGTAGTAAAATACCCAGGGGTCACCCGCCTTAGCAACGGGGCAACACACTCACGAAGTAACAGTGCGTAATCAACATCATTCATTACTGACAATTGTTTGCATCCATTATCCACAATGTATCACCTTGTGGTGTTCTTATTACAACTGCAAGGCGGTTTTTCTCAAGCGCAGCTATATGCGCTATATTGGTGTTTTGAGGCTGTTGAAGATTAAGTTGATACGGAAGTTGACTGCATGACGATGATGACGATTTATCACCCGAAGCATTTATCAATTTAAGACCACCCCCCACAAGAAGTACTGCAAAACCAATCACAAGGAGCACTCCTAGTGTTTTAACTAAACGTTTTAAGAAAATTAATTGGGGATCGTGGGTCATGATGGGGTAAATTTTTAGATTTGCGCACCAAAGCAAACACACCCTCGCAGGCTCCCTGGCCGACGCGCCCGTACCGGGGGCTACTTTGTATCACCAGCGTGTTATCGGATACGGTGAACTATAAGAAACTGACATGCAATGTCAATGTATAATGTCAGACATTTAGAAAAAATATAGGAGAAAACCAACGATATTATATCACGCTAAATAAGACTCTTTCCCCCTCTACCATACACCTCCTAGCATGCAAATATAAGAGTTGATCCAAGTATTTAGATGATTCAGCGATTAGTTTCTGCGCATAACAATCATCTCCAGGCTTAGCTTCTTGCCCAACACTTTCATTGATACGACTTTCAAAGGTAAAATTCTTTGATTTAACTAGTTTTTCCTCATCTTGACATTGTGCGTAAGCTTTCTATAGTAGCGTTAAAGTTCATTAGCCTACATTGACTAATACACTCAGTAACAAAGTAACTCTTTGCACGTTAGGATTCATAATTGTGCACGGGTGTTTTTATTTTAAGTTCTCCCCCCATGACTACTCACACCTTTACCATCACAGAAGATCATACTCAACAACGGCTCGACAAATTCCTGGCAAGCCAGTTACCCGACTACTCCAGGAAAGTCGTTCAAGATGCCATCAAAGCAGGAAACGTAGAAATTAACAATGCAATCAAAACCGATCAAAAGTACAAAACCAAACCCAATGATGTGATTAATATCACGCTAGATGAAACTCCTTCACCCTCTACCATGCAGCCAGCTAATATCAAGCTGGACGTAATATTTGAAGATGAACATTTAGCAATTATCAACAAACAAGCAGGACTTACTGTTCATCCAGGCGCAGGAAATCATAATGACACACTTGCCAATGCGCTGGTACATCATTTTGGTGATTCACTTTCTTCTTCTGGCGGAACAGACAGGCCTGGTATTGTTCACCGGCTAGACAAAGACACATCCGGACTTATGCTGATTGCCAAGCATGACAAGTCCCACCGCAAACTATCCAAAATGATTGAACGACGCGAGGTAACTCGTCGTTACTTAGCGCTTGTATGGGGGCAATTAGTTCCTTTGCATGGCACCATTGATAAACCCATTGGGCGTAACCCAAAAGAACGCACCCATATGTGTATTTCGGGAGTTCAAGCACGTGATGCTATCACCCATTACGAAACCAAACACGTCTATACCAATCAAATTGCGTCTTTGGTAGAATGCCAATTAGAAACCGGACGCACCCATCAAATTAGAGTTCATTTGCACCATCTGCAACACCCAGTTATTGGAGACGCTACCTACGGCAAACGTATGCACCAACAATTTTTGGCTAGATTACCTCTTGAGATACAACAATTTATTCAAAAAATGAACCGTCATAGCTTACACGCATATTTTTTGGGTCTTGAACATCCTATTACTGGTACCTATATGGAGTATGAAGCAGGGTTTCCCCCCACGTTACAGGAGCTCGCTTTAAGCCTTGAAGGCCTATAATACTTGATCTAGACTGTAGTCTGTGATAGTATGTTGACGAAATAATACAATGATCATTTTTTTAATAATGGAAATGAGGTAGCACTATGAACGCACATGTAAGTACAGTTCCTGCCATTACAGGCGATACCACGTTGGCCGGCTATATTGAGAAGGTCAACCAATTCCCTTATTTGTCTGCAGAAGAAGAGCTATCGCTGGCGCAACAACTTCTTAAAGAAGGCGACATTACCGCAGCCCATAAATTAGTTACTAGCCATTTACGCCTAGTCGTTAAAATTGCCCATGGATTTAAAGGCTACGGCCTTCCTATGCTAGAAATGATTTCTGAAGGCAATATTGGTCTTATGCAAGCAGTAAAAAAATTTGACCCCGATAAAGGCTTCCGCTTATCAACCTACGCTATGAGGTGGATTAAAGCATCTATCCAAGAATATGTTCTGCATTCTTGGTCGTTGGTTAAAATTGGTACAACCGCAGCACAGAAGAAACTTTTCTTTGGCTTGCGTAAAATCAAAAACCGCATCCAAAAGGTTGATAACACCCAGCTATCCAGTGATGAAATCAAAGCCATTGCCGCTGAAATGAATGTATCTGAACGCGACGTACTGGACATGGATAGCCGGTTAACACAAGCTGATCAATCACTTAACGTACCAGCTATTGCCCATGAGGATAGCTCTGACCAACTCATTGACATGCTTGAATCACAAGATGTCACCCAAGAAGTCATTGCTATTGAACAAGATGAGCTGGACCATAAACGTAGCTTATTTGCCAAAGGGTTTGCACTACTTAACGAGCGCGAACAAGCCATTATCACGAAGCGCAGACTAACTGAGCCATTTGCAACACTTGAGGATTTGAGCCAGGAATTTGATATTTCTCGTGAGCGTGTCCGTCAAATAGAGGCGCGTGCCATGGAAAAATTGCAAGATTTCGTTACCCAAGAAGCCAGTTAGTTTTAAACATAAACCACGTGTAATAGATCTGGATCACTGCCAGGAGCCTGAAAACATCCAGTCATATTTGTGTTAGGTTTTTGTGTATCAGATTCTAATGTGGCTTGACGTGCAATTCTGTTTGTGAAGATAATTTGAGCACTCTCTAATACTGGCAATGTTTCCTCCGGATGCTGCTGCGCATCGAACATACGTTGCGCAAAATCAGCAATTATTTTTGCATCTTGTCCATCAATTAACCATTTTTTTTCCACTGCTCTTTGGTAGCCCGCCATTTCATCACCAGGACGACATGCTCCTATGATTTCAACCATGCACCCTAAAAAACGGCTTTTTTGTTTTGAGTCAATTAAGTCTTTAAGCGCCTCAGGTTTAACTATTTCTAGTGCCTGACATAAATGTGATATTTCTATTACCTCTAAATGAGAATCTAAGTTATTAAAGAAAAATTCATAAAAGCAATCTCTTGCTTGCATTAAAGATTCTATATTACTACCGCTTGAACGTTCGTGTTCCATAAGAATCTGGCGTGTAAGCGGACGATGGCAATTTGCAAGTGATGTATTTATATGTAGCGCCCAATCACGGCCCAACTGCCCCGCTTTTTCAATAGGTGCATCCATGATTCGTTCATAATTAGCGAAAAACCAAGCAGCCTGCACATTGCTTTTAGAAAGCCGAAGCGCAGACGTAAAAGACAATGTACACTCAAGGCCCGCCTTAATATTGCCTACCCTGATTTTATTATTACCAAACTTAGGGTCTTTTTGTGCTATTGCTATTAAACTTGAAGCAGCTTCTTTAGGTGTTATTAGTTCTTTAGGCTCTATGGTACGAAGTTGAGAAGAATGATTACCTTCTAAATTAGAAGCTCCAAAAACAGCAAGCAATGCATTCTGAATTCCTTTAGCAACATCTGATATTTTACTTTCCATGTCCGGATCATTTGGTAATATGGCTTCCGTAAAACACTTATGTATGTAACCTTGAAGCAATGAAATTTGCGTTGGCTTATTTTCAAGAGAAGAACATCTTTGACGCCTTAGTGGAATCATTAAATTTGCAAATATCGCCATCGTTGATTGTAAAATATATGACTCAAGCTTCTCTTGTGCGTTTGATTGTGCCAATTGTGGACTAAATATCTTGGTTAATATTTTTCTCTTCTTACCTAAACCTTGCGGTAATGCAGCCAATTTATTACTAACAAGATGGGATATTATTTCATGATGGGAAGCAAACCCACTTTTACTTTGCGGCTTAATAACCACAAGCGCGCTAAAGACATAATGTAACAAATCCTCGTATACCTTTGGAGAATCAAAACTCTCAAGCGTTGTACAGTTTTGAACAAAATCTATTGCTGCTACCATGCGGTCTTCTCTATAAGCTCCCCATTGTTTAAATTCTTCTATGACTTGTGTAGCTTGTTTTTGAGTAATAGGCATCGGAATCAAATAGGTAAAGTTATGTTGTTGAAGTCGTTTAAATTAGCCAAAGTAAGAATTGGTAATCATCACAAATGAAGATATCTATTTCCATCATAAGCGACGCAACCTAATTATTCACGCTTGTTATATATAAATAAATTAACACTTTATGCAAGAAATCATTTCTAATGGCAACGCAAAATGTGCAAAATCCAATTAACACAGCAATGTAGAATTATATAAATGCCTTGCACATCAAGACCTCAACATGCTACAAATAGATGAGGTGGAACGTCTTGGTTAAAACTGTATTTTAGACACGCAGGAAGCGTATTTAAGTTATTGATGTGTAAGTAATACTTCTTTGTTAAGGGGTGGCATTCGTGCAAAAACTCACGTGGTTGTTGTTGAGTATATGGATGATGTTTAAGGTCAGCTATGTGTTAGCTGCGCCAGAGCATTTGCGTATTCAGTCTAACAGCCAAGAAAACTCCACAGAACTGGCTTTTTCTGCATCACATGCCGTACAATGGAAAGCCCACCTGGTTGGCAGCAAACTTGTCATAGTATTTCACTCCCCTTATGCCGTGGATTTAGCACGGGTTGAAGGTGGTTTTGGACCATTTGTAGAATCTGCTGCTTTTAATGATGTTCGAAGAACGTTGACCTTATTTTTACGGTCTGGAAATTACAGCATTTCAAATAAGAAGCATTTAGTCTTGTCGCAGGGGTCTGCAGAAGGAACCTCACGAACGGCGCAGTCACACCCTATTACTAACGCATCACCGCCTCAAACCACAGCCAAAGCTTCACCTTCACATACACAAACACCACCCAAACAACAACCGGGGCTAGCACAGGCATCTGACGCAGTCCCAACTACCAACACAGCATTACCACCTGCCAACCAACCAATACCTTTATCAAGTCCTACAAAGACTGAAAATGCAACAGCTCCTCCTGCGACAAAGACAGTTGCAGTTAAGCAATCGGCCATTGCCCGGGTACCTTTTCCTGCATTCAAACCAATTACTCCGGTTGATGTTATCACCGAGTACGAACCAACGCAGTTTAGTGGCACCCTACCACTTCCAGATGATTCAGAAGACGAAGTAACCACTACTGTTGTTACCGATAATCAGTCACTAAACGATGCCAACACCATTGGACCGGAAGATTTGTCGGGCATTCCATTTATGCGCTTTGCTATGCCATCTGGAACGGGTTCCTCAGTATTTGTACGTGGTGATCATTTGTGGATTATTTTTGACTATTCCAAACCCATTGATCTTGGCATTATACGCGCTCAGTACAAGGATTATATCAGCAGCACCAGACAACTTGATAATAAACATTTTACCATTTTGCATCTTGGTTTAAAGCAAGATATAAAACCTACTGTTCGTAAACAAAAAGATGATTGGTATATTTATTTTACCAAAACCCATCCCAAATTATTAAGCACCGCTAGCATACAAATAAAAAGTAGCCAACTGCATGGTACTACTATTGTTATTGCCGACAAGTCTGACGTACGCCCTATTCGTCTTATCGACCCAGTTGTAGGAGATGAACTCATTGCTATTGTTCATCCAAAAGCTGGACATGGATTTGAAGACCGCATTCGCTATACTGACTTTTCTATTATGGAAGCTTCTCAAGGCATGGCACTGCAACTAATTGCTGACCGTATTGATGTTAGCCTTACCAAAAAAGGTGTCGAGCTTGTAGGCCCCACCAACCGATTAGCAGGAAGTGCACAATCTGCTTTACACGAACTTCAGGAACGCGAACGTCTTGCACGCCTACGTGAAGAACAAGAGCGTGCAAAACATACAGAATTAGCCTTAATTAAGTTTAACACATGGGGAAAATTAAAGAATCCAAAACACCAATTTAGACAAGATCTGCAAGATGCACAATGGCAAGTAACCCTTGCTGATTGGCGTGACAAGAGCGAACGCAGACTTGATTTAGCTAGATTTTATCTATCTCATAGTATGGAAGCAGAAGCATTAGGTGTCATCGGTGTTATTGAAGAATATGATAGAGAATTTGCTGCAACAAATGACGTGCTAATGATAAAGGCTGCAGCATATTACTTAATGGGCCGATATAAGGCCGCAACACTTGTGTTTGACGAAATTGACTATTCAAGCTTTCCAGTACGAGAAAGAAATGAAGCCAATTTTTGGCGCGCAGCAGCAAATATCAGACTTACCTCTACCATTGAGCTAGATGCCTTTTTGACTGGCCAGCAACAATTTAATGTTCGTGAAGACTCTCAGAAAAACGAAGAAGAGGAAGAAACAACACCTGAAGAGGAAATTGATGACTCAAACCAGGAGGAACTTACCAAACTTATCTTAGAAACCTCTGACCGCTTATTAAAAATGATCCGCAATGTGGAACCCGAATTTGCTAATCAGCAAGAGGTTGAAACCCTTATTTCCACCACCCAATTTGTTGCAAGCCATTACCAAGAAGCCATTAAGCGATTTGAACAAAGTGCCGAATCAAAACAAGGCGATGGATTTGAAGTTTCTGATGGTGCAGTGTGGTGGGGAACCACTGACACGCAAACAGATAATCAGGTTGAGTTATTATTTTTAGAATACCGTAATAATTTTTTACAATATTATCCTAAGGAAGTTTATAACGATTTTGCCCTACTTAGCCTTGAAGAACGCCTAGCCAAAAACGACCTTATTGCCGCGCAAGAGATCCTTGATACCCTATTTGATGAAGAACGTACCATCGAAAGAAACTCAATCGAATTTTTTAGGGGACTTTTTTATGCTAAAGATGAAAATATAGACAAAGCAGTAGAGCAATGGGAGCTTCTAGTAGAAGATACTTTTGATGATCCGTTTAACCGAGCTAGATCGCAATATGCACTCGCTACTGTTATGTATAATAATGACATCATTGACTTAGAGGACGCCATTAACTTACTCGACGCTACTCGTATTCAGTGGCGGGGAGATATTCTTGAATTAAACATTCTTAAAACTCTTGGTAAATATTATATTGATAAACACCAATATGCTGAAGGGTTTAAGGTTTGGCGCGAAATTATTTCAAGTTTTCCTGGTTCCGACGAATCACTTCAAATTGCAAAGGACATGAGTGAGCGCTTTGTTCAACTCTTTAGCCAAGAACAAACTGACGACCTTTCTCCTATTCAGGCCCTTACATTATTTTATGAATATCGGTCACTTATTCCCATTGGTAAGCTTGGTAATGACATGGTCGAAAGGCTAGTTGATCGTATGGTGGAAATGGACCTCCTTCATCGTGCAGCCGCCATTTTAACTCACCAAGTTCGCTTCCATTTAACTGGCATGGAAAAAGATGTCGCTGCAAATAAATTAGTAAAAATTCATCTAATGAATAATACGCCTCAACTTGCGTTGGATGTTATTAACGCAACCAACCATGGAGCCATTGATGAAGTAATTGCATTGGAACGTAAATACCTCAAGGCAACAGCTCTTATTGAGCTTGGCATGAACAACCGAACATTATCGTTATTACGAGGGGATGATCGCAATGAAGCAACCTTCTTACGAGCTGAACTTTATTGGCGCGAAAAAATATGGAAGAAAGTAATTGATGAACTTGAGCCAGTATTTAGAACTATTCGACGGGAAGAAAAGAACCTTGAAAGAGAGGAAATGCGCCAAATTATTCGTCTTGCTCTTGCCTATGCAATATCTGGAAGAAAGATACAGCTCCAAATTTTATATGAAGATTTTGCTAAATTAGTTACGGACGATAAAAACAGGGCTGTACTAGCATTTATTGCCACAGACCGTGGGCCAGTTGATTATCGCAACTTAGAATCCACCGTTGAATTATCCGATATGCAAGATTTCCTTGAAGGCTATATGGATACAGACTTAATGTCAAAATTTGATACCAAACTTAAAAAAGAATTTGAAGAAAGGTCTGCAAAGAAAAAAGCTGAAGAAGAGGCCCTCGAAGAAAGACTTCGTCAAGAAGAGCTCGAAGAAGAAGCATTTGATGAGCTGGAAGAAATTGATGAATCATCTGAAGGATAATACATAATGGATATTATTTTTTACCTAAAAGCAATTATCTCTCTTGGGCTTGTCCTAGGACTAATATGGTTATTGTCATGGGCTTCTAAGCATTTTCTTAAGCACTATTTAAGTTCTCGCGTTCATGGCAAACGCCGCCTTAACATTATTGAGTCATTAATGATTGATGCAAAACGACGTGTTGTTATTGTACAAATTGATAATAACCAGCATGCATTATTACTTGGCCAGCAGGACCTTCTTATTGATTCTAACTTAACACCACCACATGATGTGCAAGAACCTATAGTCCAGGATGCAAAAAATGTATAGATACCATTTTCTGATTACGTTTATTTGTATTATTTGCATAGCATTTCTTGCCCCTACCGCAGAAGCCCAAACTCTGAATATAGACTTTGGACAACAAAGCTCTACCAGCCGTATTATCCAAATGCTGGCATTGCTGACTGTGCTTAGCCTTGCACCTTCAATCTTTGTCATGATCACATCATTCACACGAATTATTGTGGTATTTTCTTTTTTACGTTCCGCGCTTGGCCTTCAAACTACCCCTCCCAACAGTGTGTTGGTTAGTTTAGCTTTATTCTTAACATTCTTTATTATGCAACCAGCGTTTATGAAATCGTATGAGCAAGGTATTCAACCTCTTATGAATAATGAAATTACCGAGGAAGAAGCTTTTGAGCCAATTATGCGACCATACCATGACTTTATGCTTTCCCAAGCCAGGGACGAAGATATTATGTTATTTCTAGATATCGATGGCGCTGAAGGCATTAAAGATGATGGCAGTAATATTTCTTACCGCGTACTTATTCCAGCCTTTATGATTAGCGAACTTCGACGCGCATTTGAAATTGGATTTCTTATTTTTATACCTTTTTTAGTCATCGATCTCATGATAGCCTCTACTTTGATGGCCATGGGTATGATGATGTTACCACCAGTGCTGATCTCTATGCCATTTAAACTTATCTTTTTTGTGCTTATTGATGGCTGGCACATGATTGCAGGCAGTTTGATTAGAAGCTTTGGGGGTGGGTAGCAGTGAAGGTTGAGGTGCTACGTTTGTTGCGCATTGTTACACGTTAGTTCTGAATATAGATAAAAAATCATACTATAAAGGCGGGTTCCTAAAGTAATAACACCTAAGGCACCCTTTTCGTTTAGTGGTCTATAGCCTCAATAATAGCTAAGATTCTAAATTCTACCCGTCAATTCTCTCTTGATAGGCACGCATCGCAACATTACGGTCAGAAATTCCTTGGATTTCTCCAGAAAGCTCTTTGTGCTGTTCCGCAAGTTTGTCTGAAAAATCAGTTGCTTTTGCAACCAACGTCATAAATTTTTCACGCCACTGTTGGGCCAGATCATCGGGCATACTGCCAATAACCTGAACAAGGGTTGCTATGTGTTGCTCTATAATACGGTTAGGATCAATATCCTTTCCTTCATCATAAGCACGCATCACGCCGTCTAGCAATTTTTCAATTTCGGCATAAAGCCTTTTTGCTTCACTTTGTGCATCCATAGCAACCCCCTCATGTTTTAAGAACTAGAAGAAACGGCGTTTTTTGCGCTCTCCACCACCGTCACCATTATTGTCACCATCTTGGTTATCATTATCGCGTCTGCGACGTGGACGATCTGACTTTCCGCCACGATCACCGCCACCACGTCTGTCGCCGCCGCCACCTTTGCGGCCACCACGATCACCACCACGAGGACGAACCTCACCAAACTGCTCTGAAATATTTTCTCCAGTTTCTTGGTTAACGCGCTTCACGCTAAGACGAGGCTTACCACGATCAAAACCAATAACAAGTACTTTTAGTTTATCATCAACATTAAAGGCACCTTCAACTGTTTCTATCCGCTCTGGTGAAAGCTCACTAATATGAACAAGCCCTTCATTCTTACCAAGGAAGTTAACCAGTACACCAAAATCAAATAATTTGATTACAGTTGCATCATAAATAGCGCCATCTTCAACCTCAGCCATAATATCGCCAATCATCGCTAGTGCTTTTTCAAGATTTTCACCTCCCAAAGAAGCAATCTTAACGGTACCATCATCTTCAATATCAATTTTTACATCAGCAGTTTCGCAAATCTCACGAATCACTTTACCGCCTGGTCCAATTAATTCACCAATACGGTCTTTGTCAATATTAATTTGATGAATACGTGGAGCATGCTCACTTACATCTGTTTTTGGCTCAGTAATAGCTTTTGCCATCTCACCCAATATGTGTATACGACCATCTTTAGCTTGGGCCAAAGCCTGCTTCATAATAGCTGTTGTTATACCATTAATTTTGATATCCATTTGAAGGGCCGTAATACCCTCTGTGGTACCCGCTACTTTAAAGTCCATATCACCAAGGTGATCTTCGTCACCTAAAATATCTGATAAGACCGAAACACCATCTTCTTCTTTAATAAGCCCCATAGCAATACCTGCAACAGGTGCTTTCATTGGTACACCAGCATCCATCATCGCAAGCGTTGAACCACAAACAGTAGCCATAGACGAAGAACCATTTGATTCCGTGATTTCTGAAACCAAACGAAG
>CALCTU010000079.1 GCA_937907045.1 uncultured Alphaproteobacteria bacterium | reverse complement strand
GTTTTCTTATTACGCCTTGGAGCCTAAAATAAAAGTGATCGCACCTTGGAGAGAATGGGACCTTAACTCAAGAACAAAACTCATTGCATATGCTGAAGAAAAAGGCATTGCTATTCCCACAGATAAACGTGGTGAAGCCCCCTACTCTATGGATGCCAATTTACTTCATATCTCCTATGAAGGTAAAATTCTCGAAGATCCTTGGCAATCTGGAGACCCAGAAATGTATCGCCGTTCTGTAAGCCCGGAAGAAGCCCCTGATACTCCTGAATATATTGAAATAGAATTTAATCACGGCGACCCTACTCATATTAACGGCGAAAAGCTATCTCCAGCTAATTTACTTACCAAATTAAATGAACTTGGCGGTAAACACGGCATTGGAAGACTTGATATTGTAGAAAACCGCTATGTTGGTATGAAATCTCGTGGTATTTATGAAACCCCTGGAGGCACTATTTTACTTAAAGCTCACCGCGGCATTGAAAGCATCACGCTGGATAAACAAGCAGCTCACCTTAAAGACGAACTCATGCCACGTTATGCTGAAATTATCTATAATGGCTACTGGTGGAGCCCTGAGCGTGAGATGTTACAAGCTGCTATCGACCACTCACAAACCAATGTAAGTGGTATTGTAAGGCTAAAATTATATAAAGGGAATGTTACTGTTGAAGGTCGTAAATCAGCTAACAGCCTCTATAGCGAAGAAATTGTCACCTTTGAAGAAGATGACGTTTATAACCAAAAAGATGCCGAAGGTTTTATTCGCCTTAATGCACTTAGGTTACGCTTAGCCAACAGGCACAGCAGAAGTTATCCTTCACCAGATTGAATTGATAGGCTGCTCAAGAATCCTGCATAATGCATTTTTTCTTTGAACTACAGTTGTCACTGTGGCGCTTTATGGTTATGTCTGAAACTAGCCCTTACGAGGGTCAAACGCATCTCTTACTGCCTCACCAATAAACATCAGCAGTGACAGCATCACAGCAATGGTGATAAATGCAGTAATACCAAGCCATGGAGCTTGAAGATTTGCTTTACCCTGCGCAAGAAGTTCTCCTAAAGAGGCTGATCCAGGAGGAAGACCAAAGCCAAGAAAATCCAGTGAAGTCAGTGCCGTAACAGCACCAGTTAACACAAATGGTATAAATGTAATAGTTGCTACCACAGCATTGGGTAGCACATGGCGCATGATAATTGTAAATTCCGGCACGCCCAATGCACGTGCCGCCTTTACATAATCGATATTACGTGCTTTCAAAAATTCTGCCCTGACTACTCCAACCAAAGATGTCCAACTAAAAATAATCATAATGGCCAATAACCACCAAAAATTCGGTGTCACCACACTTGCCAGAATAATAATCATAAACAATGAAGGCAAACCTTGAAACACCTCGATAAGCCTTTGAAAAATAAGATCAACTTTTCCACCAAAATACCCTTGAACCGCTCCAGCAACTATCCCAACAACACTGCTAATGATGGTTAATATCAGAGCAAATAAAATAGTCACCCTAAATCCGTAAATAACCCTTGCCAGCACATCTCTTCCTTGGTCGTCAGTACCTAACCAATTATCCGCCGTAGGCGCAGAAGGAGCTGGCGTAGGAAGATCATAATTAATGGTTTGATAACTATATTGAACAAGCGGCCACAACATCCACCCCTCACCTTGATCCACGATAAGAGATTGAACATAAGGATCTCTATAATCGGCTTCAGTTTCAAAATCACCACCAAAGGTTATTTCATCATAAGCGGTTAAAACAGGAACATAGAGGCCTTGTTTATACCACACCAATATGGGCTTATCATTAGCAACAAACTCTGCCATTAGTGCCACAATGAATAATATTGTGAACAAATAAAGCGATATCAACCCACGCCGATTAGCATAAAAATTTATTTTTCGTCGTTGCCATGTTGCCGATAATACCATGAATTAACCTCCCCGTTTCTCAAAATCAATGCGAGGATCAATCACGACATACATCACATCACCAATCAAATTCAGTATCAGACCAATAAGTGTAAAAATATAGAGCGTACCAAAAATAACTGGATAATCACGGTGAACCACCGCTTCAAACCCTAGAAGCCCTAAACCATCTAGTGAAAAAATTGATTCAATTAATAATGAGCTTGTAAATAATATCCCAATAAATGCCGCAGGAAAGCCTGCAATAATAATCAGCATAGCATTTCTAAATACATGCCCGTATAACACTCTAGATTCACTTGCTCCTTTAGCACGAGCAGTCATAACATATTGTTTATTCATTTCATCCAAAAATGAATTCTTAGTTAGCATCGTAAGGGATGCAAAACCACTAATGGTCATTGCCAATACTGGTAATGTAATATGCCAAAAATAATCTATTATTTTCTCAAACCAGGTAAATGTCTCCCAACCCGATGAAGTTAACCCACGAAGAGGAAAAATTTGCCAATAGCTTCCGCCTGCAAATAAAACAATTAACAATACTCCAAATAAGAATCCTGGAATTGCATATCCAACCGAAATAATCATCGATGTACTAATATCAAATACATTCCCATCATTAACAGCCTTTTTGACTCCCAAAGGAATAGATACCATATACGTAATAAGCAGTGTCCATAACCCAAGGGATATTGAAACCGGGAGCTTATCAATAATTAGCTCACCTACCGTTTGGTCTTTATAAAAAGACGAACCAAAATCAAATTGCACATACCGAACAAGCATATCCCAAAATCGTTCATGGACCGGCTTGTCAAAGCCTACCATTTTTTCTAACTTTTCAATGAGGTCGGGGTCAAGACCTTGTGCTCCTCGATATTTAGATGCAGCCTGATTTGATTTTAGTTGCACCGAAGGGTTGTTGCTGGAAATAACTTCATTTCCCGCTGAATTTAACCTTGAATCATGTCCTTGATGGGTAATGGTGGCAATCATTTGTTCCACCGGTCCACCCGGTGCTACATGCACAATAGCAAAGTTAAGCAACATTATTCCCAATAATGTTGGTACTATAAGCAACAAACGCTTAATCACATAATGAAACATTAACCAGCTTCTTTTTCTAGGACCTGTAATAGTTCAACATTAAAACAACGTTGATAATATTGTGCAACGATTTCTTGCTCCGCATCATCACACTTATTAAAGAAGCTATATTTAAAAGCATCTTCTAAGTTTTTGAAAATTTGATAATTTTCCCCCCAGGTAATCACCGTACGTGGTGACATTACTGTAGAAATATCTCCCATTTTAAACCCTTGGCGCGTCAAATTAGCCATCGCTACCATCTGATGGGCTAAGTTTGGCTCTTTTTTTAATGATGGTACTTTTGCTTCAATAATTGCTTCTTCATCCTGTTGAGGAAGATAATTAAGGCATGTTAAAATATTCCACCGATCCATCTGCCCTTGATTAATTGGCTGAACACCAACATAAAGACCTGTATTATCGCCTAGACCAACTGTATTGGAAGTTGCAAAAATTCTAAAATAAGGATGCGGCGTAATCACCTGATTGGTATCTAATAATGTAAATTTACCTTCACTTTCTAATAAGCGCTGCAAGATAAACATTACATCTGGTCTTGCAGAGTCATATTCATCAAATACTAATGCAATGGGCTGCTTCAATGCCCACGGAATAATGCCATCCTTGAATTTGGTAATTTGTTGACCATCTTCAACAACAATGGCATCCCTGCCTATCAAATCTATCCTGCTAATATGCCCATCCAAATTCACCCTAAAACACGGCCAATTAAGCTTAGCAGCCACTTGTTCAATATGTGTGGATTTTCCAGTACCATGAAACCCCTGAACCAACACCCTTCGGTTATGAACAAAACCAGCTAATATCGCTTTGGTAACATCTTCATTAAAGCAATATGCTTCATCAACGTCAGGAACATGTTCGCTTTTATTTTTAAATACTGGCACATCCATACCCGCATCAAAATCAAATATGTCTTTACTTGGTATGAGAGTTGGTAATTCAGTCATGGATAATTTCTCTTAGAACAATTATTGTTATCGCAAAGCGCGATCTTAAACTTTCATTCCGACGCTTTCAATGAAATTATCACTATTAAAAAGTTATAAATTAAGCCCTTTAAGTACTTCATAAGCCTTATTTAACTCTTTAAACTTTTCTTCTGAATCAGGACCGTGAATATCTGGATGACACAATTTGGCAAGCTGTTTATATTGCTGTTTAATTTCTTGAGCTGTTACTGGCAATGACAGCTTCATTACTTTGAGCGCATAACGCTGATCATAGGATGTGTCGGCATCATCCCATGCATGTGCACGGTGATGCATTTTTTCAAAACCAGCAAAATCATGCATCGCTTCTTCTAATATATCTGCTGCATCAACCATAAAATGATATTGGCCCATGCGTCCCAAAGGACGATGCCCAGACAAACTATCTCTTTCAAATGCCTCTATTTCTTGTTGGGATTTACCAGCAAAATAATCCCAATGCTTGTTCACTTGCCTAATATGCTCTTTACAAAAATAATTGTACCCTGAAGACGCACCACAACCAGGCTCACGAGGTGCAGGAAATACACCTTCATCTTCGCAGCCATGCCACATGCATTCTTGCCGCCACGTTTCCTGTTCCATTTGTAGTTTTTGCTTATATTTCATGAAACTATTATGCCTTTATAGCCTTTAATTTTCAAGAACATATAACCACATCCTTGCATATGACATGCGTTTTATACCTTCACACGATATCGACGCTGGCACTATAATTGCTTGCTGTTTACAGACGTTCATACTCAAAAAACATGGCAGATCGCCCCTCTTTCTCAGCCTTTTCTTGGTAGCGCGTCTTAATCCAACCATCCGGAGATTGATACCATTGATCGGGACGATAATTACTCCAAACAAAATCGTTTGACCGCCCCATAAAACTTGTAATCCAGTGTGCATAATCAACATGATCTGTAGCAATCAGCAACTGAGCCCCAGGCTTTAACGCCCTTGCTAGCAAATCAATGGTATCTGGGCAAATAAGTCTTTTTTTGTGATGTTTCTTTTTAGGCCATGGGTCGGGAAATAATATATAACACTGATCAAACGACCCTTCCTGACAGGATGCCAT
>CALCTU010000078.1 GCA_937907045.1 uncultured Alphaproteobacteria bacterium | reverse complement strand
TTACACCTATAGTCATATTACTTTCCTATACATCCAAATTGGTTACTTTAAGAGCATTTTCTTGAATAAAATCACGCCTTGGCTCAACAATTCCACCCATAAGGGTTGAAAATGTTTCTTCTGCCTCATCAAAATCCGAAATTTTAACTTGTAGTAATGTACGATTTTCTGGATTAAGGGTAGTTTCCCAAAGCTGATCTGGATTCATCTCACCCAAACCCTTAAATCGCTGGATACTCATTCCCTTTTTGCCAATTTCCATAATTAGCCCATATAAAATAGAAGGTGAACTTACATCATGAGCGCCATCGGATGTTTCAATGGTAGCCGTTTGATCAAAGTCGCCATCAAAGCGAGCAACCATTTCTTGCAATTCCGTCATCTCTGGTATGCCAAGAAGTTCGTTTTTAAATGATAATGTTTTGGTCACACCACGCACCACGCGCGTAAAGTGAATATTACCGTCTTGGTCTTGCTCGCCGCTCCAACTGTCATCGGTAAGCTCAGGAATAAGCAAATTAAGTTTTTGGGATGCATTTTCGAGTTGTTCTGAACTTGGACCACCATCATTGCCAAATGCACCAGCTAGCGCAAGTGCTTCAATGACATGTGCATTGGCAAGACGAGACAATGAAACTACTTTTTCCATAAAAGCAATAACATCTACCACCAAACGATGCAGATCTTGACTAGCACGTTGAACGCCAGATTTTGTTTTAAAGACGGCATTTTCAATAACACCTGTAACAAGATATTGCTGCAATTCCTTATCATCTTTTAAGTAAACAGCTTTACCGCCCTTGCGAATTCTATAAAGTGGTGGCTGAGCAATATACAAATAACCTCGCTCAATAAGTTGAGGCATCTGACGGTAAAAGAAAGTCAGAATCAACGTACGGATATGAGCACCATCTACGTCCGCATCCGTCATGATTACTATTTTGTGATAACGTGTTTTTTCAATATCAAAATCATCCTTACCAATACCAGTACCAAGCGCAGTAATAAGCGTACCAATTTCTTGGGATGAAAGCATTTTATCAAAACGTGCACGCTCAACGTTTAAAATTTTACCACGCAAGGGCAGTATTGCTTGGAATTTACGATCCCTACCCTGCTTTGCAGAACCACCCGCTGAATCTCCCTCCACAATAAATATTTCGCTTAATGAAGGATCTTTTTCTTGGCAGTCAGCAAGCTTGCCAGGAAGATTGGAGACATCCAGTGCACTTTTGCGCCTGGTTAAGTCACGTGCTTTACGTGCAGCTTCTCTGGCAATAGCGGCTTCAACAGCCTTACCAACAATCATTTTAGCTTCGGTGGGGTTTTCCTCAAACCACCGAGAGAGCTTTTCGTACACCACTGTTTCTACTACGGGACGCACTTCTGAACTTACAAGCTTATCTTTTGTTTGGGATGAAAATTTTGGATCCGGAACTTTTGCAGAAACAACCGCGGTTAGTCCCTCGCGCATATCATCACCTGACAATGAAACCTTTTGTTTTTTGGCGTTTGGAAGCGTTGTTGCATAATTATTAATAGCACGAGTTAATGCGGACCTAAAACCCATAAGGTGAGTACCACCGTCGCGCTGACGAATATTATTTGTAAAACATAACACATTTTCATGGTAAGAATCGTTCCACTCAAGTGCTACTTCAGCAGATATGCCCTCTCCTGCTTCATCTTCTCCACCAAGAATAATCACTGGATGCAATGCCGTTTTACTTTTATCGAGATACTTTACGAATTCACTTGTGCCACCATCATATTTAAACTCAGATGAACTTTCCTCTTCTGTTCTACGGTCTATCAATACAATATAGACACCAGAATTTAGAAATGCCAATTCACGTAAGCGATGCTCAAGCGTTGCAAATGAAAATGTGATATCCGAAAAAATATCCGTAGATGGGTAAAAGGTTACTTTGGAGCCTTTATTTCCGTTTGCATCTCCTACAACTGCAAGCGGAGCTTCTGCTACACCATCTTTAAACCGTACTTTATGTTCTTTATTATCCCGCCAAATGGTAAGTTCTAGCCAATCAGAAAGCGCATTCACTACCGAAACACCTACACCATGCAAACCACCTGAAATCTTGTATGAGTTAGAATCAAACTTACCACCTGCGTGCAATTGAGTCATAATAACTTCTGCAGCAGATACGCCTTCTTCTTCATGAATATCAACAGGAATTCCGCGTCCATTGTCCGATACAGAGCAAGATCCATCCGGATTTAAAATTACCTCTACCTTATCGCAATGGCCTGCTAACGCCTCATCAATAGCGTTATCTACTACTTCATAAACCATATGATGCAAACCGGAGCCATCATCTGTGTCTCCAATATACATGCCTGGACGCTTACGAACTGCCTCAAGGCCTTTTAATACTTTAATAGAGTCTGCACCGTAATCATTGGGCTGGGTTTCTTCTGGCATGGCGTTTACTGCTACCTGTTCTGTCATGGTGTTACTATAGCTATAAGTCGTTACAAATAAGGACTCACCATCATAGAGCAAAACAAGGAGAGATCAAGAAAATGCAGGTAATTTTATTTAAGAGTCTTAACAATAACATTAATAGCTCAGATAATCATTAAAAGACAACACCACCACGCTGTTCAGTAGACACTGGCCTTGGAATTCTTGAGGGTTCTACTGCTTTTACAGAATGAAGTTGCGTCCATACAGCTGTAGTTGCTTCTTGAACTTTGTTAAAGTAGGCTAAAACTTCTGTACCAAGATTTGGGCTTTTCTCACCCATGGCACCCCTAATGTCACATCGCATTTTAGATGCATTACTGCAAATCGCTAATAATGGATTACTAGGGTAACACTCACTATCCAGAAGTCCTTTTAATAATCCCTCTCGAACAGCCCCTGGAATAGACTCCCCTTTTCCTTGAAGCACATTAAGCAAATGAATTCCGCATAAAGACCATCGAACTTGATTATTTGTCAAATAAGACTCAAGTGGCACTAAACTACTATCAGTTACTGTCGAAACTTTACCAATTCTACTTATTTTTGCTACCATTTCTTGCTCACTATTTTATTTTTCACACGCAATTTGCATGCGCATTATATCATAACAACGCCCGTAATACAAGAATATGTGTGAGTTTTCAATAGATATAGTTAATTATTTAACTATATCAGCATTCTCTAAAAATAAGTATTTTTCATGGTAAACTTACAAAAAACTATACTTTTTTAGCATAGCTAAAACACTAATTTCCCAACCGACTCATCGGACCAATTCAAATAGCCTCTAGCAACCGCCTTACCTTCAGGATCTATAAATAAATAGGTTGGTACCCCTTGAATCTCGATATGTCTAAAAATTTTACGAGCAGGGTTCATAAAAACATCCAATTGATTGGTTGTTTTTGTTCTGGCCAAAAAACGTTCAATATCAACCAATTGATCATCAGGTGACGCAATGGGTAAAATAACAGTTTCAAGATTAGGGTGTTCTTTTATAAAAGCAGCAATTTTGGGCATATCACCTGCGCAATAGCCACACCAAGTTGCCCAAATAAGCATTAAGACTGGCCTGCCTTTGTAGTCAGCAATTGTGTGTTGGTTCCCTTGCAGGTCCTCAAAACGATGGTCTGATACATTAATTGGCACCGGAAATGTTTCTACTCGGTGTTTGTAGTGCAAAAAACTACCATTATAATTAAACCAAACATCATAAAAGGTTAGGCCTACCACACCCGATACAAACAAAATAGACGCGATAATAAACTTTTTAAGCATACATTACCTCTTAAGTGTGGCATTCGGGCAGCTAATAACTTAACGGCTTATGGTAGCATAACAATTAGGTGTCTCATGTACAATGATATTACGACAAACGGCTTCGTAATCCTTGAAAATATCTGGACATACTTGTGTCATTAAATAATGTGCAATATTTTCAGCCGTGGGGTTGTATGGCAAATAAAAAACAGATTGGCCAGTTTGTTCTTCAATAACATGGCCAAGCGCTTTGTCTGCATCAAACAAAATAGTATTATGATCCCAGTGTGCATCAATCCACCCACCAAGAAGAGTTGTGATAACACCAAAATCAATCACTCGGCCAAGTTTATCCAATTTACTAGCATCAAATGTGGCTTCAACTACATACCGATGACCGTGCAAATTCTTACATTTGCTTTCATGCTCCATAACACGGTGCGCAGCATCAAAATGCAACAATCGCGTTGCACTAATAGTGGGGTTACTAGGCATCTAAATCCCTGATATTTACTTCAATAACTGGATTCTTTCCCGCTTCACGCTTAATGATACGCCGAATAGCACTGCGCGTCATTTGTTCAATAGTAGAGCGCTTGCGGCGTTTCTTTTTAGTGGAAGCAAAATACTCATCAAGGACTACATCAACTTCCTCGTAAAGAGCTTCAAAAATATCTTTATCTTCTCGTGCATCAATCACACCCGGGGCATTAATAATAGGCTCCATGAACAAGCCAGTGTCGTCAATAATAAGCGTAACAACAATTAACCCTTCACGCTGTACTTTACGACGAGTACGCATAATAGCACTGTCTGGTGATAAGAAAAAATTCCCATCAATTCCTAACAAACCACTAGTAACTACACTTAATTTTTCAGGCTTACCCGGAGCAAGTCTTAGCACATCACCATTGACTACCTGACAAGCGTGCTCAATGCCAACGTCTTTAGCAAGACGACCATGTTGTTTCATATGAATCAATTCACCATGAACTGGCACCGATATTTCTGGCCTCAATAATTCATACATGCGTTTTAGTTCATCTTGATTTGGGTGCCCACTAACATGTACTTTGGCATTTTTCTCATGAAATAGCTTAACATCACGTTCAGCAAATTTATTAAACAAGCGATAGATACGTTTTTCATTCCCAGGAATAATTTTTGATGAAAAAATAACCGTATCTCCTGGTTTAATTGAAATATCACGGTGCGATCCATTCACAATCTTATTCGTTGCCGCAAGCGGTTCCCCTTGGCAACCAGTTGAAAGTACTACTAACTTATCACGTGCAACATTTTTAAATTGGTCTGTATCTAAGAATGGCTCTTTAATATCTGTTAAATAACCACTTTCTTTTGCTACGTTAGTAATACGCCACAAAGAACGTCCCGCCAGCATAATCTTACGCCCTGCTGCTTGTGCTGCTTTAGCGATGGTTTCAATTCTAGCAACATTGGAAGCAAACGTAGTAACCAAAACCATTTGGTCGCTATCTTGAATAAGTTTCGTCATATGCTCAATAATGTCACCTTCTGAGCCTGACGTACCAGGACTAAATACATTGGTTGAATCACCAACATAAGCAAGTATTCCATCATCACCAAGTTTTTGTAGATAATCCTCATCGGTAGATGGACCCACAACCGGATCAGGGTCGAGCTTCCAATCACCAGAATGAAAAACATTACCATAACGCGTACGCAACATCACAGCATTCATTTCTGGCACAGAGTGGGTTATTTGCACAAGCTCAAGATTAAATGGCCCAATATCAAATGTACTATTGCACTGAACTTCAATAATCTTGATGTTCTTCTTTTCAAGATCACTATCGTTAATTTTGGCTCTTAAGAAATTAGCAGTAAATGGTGTAGCATAAATAGGACAAGAAAATTGATCCCACATATACGCAATAGCCCCCAAGTGATCTTCATGCGCATGAGTTAACACACACCCCAATAAATCTTTTTTATGCTCTTGGATAAACGAAATATCAGGAACAATCATATCTACGCCGGGCATAAAATCTTCAGCAAAACCAGCGCCAAAATCCGCCATTAACCATTTACCATCTAAATGATACAGGTTAAGATTCATACCAATTTCACCTGCACCACCAAGTGGTACAAATAATAGTTCCTCTTTATGCTTCTTAAAGTTTAATGTCATATTATATTACACACTTTCTTTTTTCTTTAATAGTTCATGTATGATCTGCATTCCGTCTAAGGTAAGGTGCAAATCAACATGATCGATACGCTTAATTGACTGCGAAAATAATGAAGCTAAACCACCCGTAGCAATTACCTTTGAAAACACTCCTTGCTCAGCTTCCATACGCGCAACAATACCTTCAATCAAACCTACATATCCCCAATAAATACCAGATTGCATTGCCTCTACGGTAGAAGTTCCCATAACACGAGCAGGCAGCGCAATATCAAACTGAGGTAACTGCGCAGCAGCTTGCGTTAAGGCCTTAGCCGATAAATTTACTCCAGGAGCAATAACACCGCCACAATAGTCACCATCTTTATTTATTACTTCAAAGTTGGTGGCTGTGCCAAAATCAATTACCAAACTGTTACCGCCATAGCGTTGGTAAGCAGCAACAGCTCCAACTAAACGATCTTGACCAACTTCATTTGGATAATCTACCAAAAATTTCATACCCAGATGATCTCGAACATCTTGTATCATAAGCGGTTGAACTTGTAAATATTTTGTGACAAATGCCTTTAAATCCCTAGCAGTTTTTGGAACTACATTACAAATTACTACGTCGCTAATTGATTCAAAATCTAGATGTTGGTGTGAGAAAAAATCACGTACATAGAGCGCATATTCATCTAAGGTACGATCTACTTGCGTTGCCAAACGCCAACTATCAAGTAATATTCCGTCTTTGTAGACAGCAAATACCTGATTTGTGTTCCCACTATCAATTGTTAAAAGCACTTGCGCATTCCCATATAAACTATGTTAACAAAATATCTCCAGCATGCA
>CALCTU010000077.1 GCA_937907045.1 uncultured Alphaproteobacteria bacterium | reverse complement strand
GCGTAAGGATTCGCTAACTCTTGAGTATTTTTACACAATGCAAAAAATCCTTGTAATACCAGTTGTTATAATAGCAGTAGCTCTTTCTGCTTGGGTTAGTTTACCAAAGTATTACCACTCTGAGGGTAACCTTTACCATTCAAGGGTTTTTGTATCAGCATACGGCGGTCTCCCAGACACAACTAACAGTATGTTTACTGGAAGTGGAAAATGCGCAGGATGTCACGCTACAGACCCCAATTTTTTTGCTTCTATTGCAGGCCAAACCTTCCCAGCAATACCTATGCCTGACGGTAATGATGTAAACCCCACAGATATGTGGCGCAGTTCTATCATGGCAAATAGTGCAAAAGACCCTTTTTGGAGAGCAAAAGTCACCCATGAGGTAGCGGTAAACCCAAATCATCAAGCCGAGCTTGAGGATAAGTGTACGTCGTGCCATGCGCCCCTAGGGCACTTTGCAGCACATAACGATGGTTATGATCACTATTCATTGGAAATGTTGGTGCAGGATAGTCTTGCACTTGATGGTGTTTCTTGTGTTGCATGTCACCAACAATCGCAAGATAGTTCTGGTATTAGCTTTAGCGGAGTCATGCATTTTGACTCGGCTATCATTTATGGTCCTTATGGTATTGGCAAAGACGAGCCTCCTATCTATGATCTGCCTATGCTCACTTACTCTAATTATGCTCCTATGTATGGCTCACATATTAATGATTCTAAACTTTGTGCAGATTGTCACTCATTAATTGTTAATTCAGTTGATTTAGAAGGAAATTATACAGGAATAGAATATGTTGAGCAAGCAACTTTTCATGAGTGGAAAAATTCAGCGTTTTCAGGGCAAGGTGTAGATCTGCCTGATAATTCAGATGAATATGAAGTAACATGTCAAGGTTGCCATATGCCTAGGATAGATGATCCGGTGATTATTTCTTCTGGCTATGCATTTTTACAACCACGCACACCTTATGGCCTCCACCAACTTGCAGGCGCTAATACAGCTATGTTGGAAATAATGAGAGATAATCTTGAAGAACTTGGTTTAACAGCAACCGTTGAGCAGTTTGACAGTACTATTTTGTGGACACAAGAGCTCTTGACACAAAAAACTTTAGATTTAGATATAATAAGTTCTAGTTGGAATACTATAATACCTGGAGAAGATGCATATGAGGTAGTTCTCATGTTAAAAAACAAGGCAGGTCATAAATTTCCTTCAGGATATCCTTCTAGAAGAGCCTTTATAGAGTTTTTAATTACTAATCTTCAAGGTGATACAATTTTCCATAGCGGAAAACGAGACTCATCAGGATCTAATATTATCAATGCTGACGAGTTGGGTTTAAGTAATTTTGAACCCCATTATGATATTATTAACTCTGAAGAACAAGTTCAAATCTATGAAGTTGTTG
>CALCTU010000076.1 GCA_937907045.1 uncultured Alphaproteobacteria bacterium | reverse complement strand
TGCCTCGCACTTGCAAAAGCAAGATGCCGATATTTTGGCATTCAAAAAAGATGAACAACTACGCATTCCTGATTCCTTTGACTATGATGATAATGCAATTAGTTTGTCGGCAGAGGTGCGGCAAAAATTAAAAAATATCTGTCCGATAACTATTGGGCAAGCAAGCAGAATACCGGGTGTAACTCCTGCAGCAGTAGCTGCTATTTTGGTGGCTATTAAAAAATCGAAAAAGAACTCTTTAGATAAAAAAGCTATATAAATGAATATAATAGATAATTGTTCTAAGATATTGGGTGAGAATGTTTCACGTGAAACATTTGAACGATTAGAGGCGTTTGTACACCTTCATGACAAATGGAATAGAACCATCAATTTGAGCCGGTACCAATCATATGATGAATTATGGACTCGCCATGTGCTTGATGGCATGAGTGTGATAAAATATTTTCCTGACGATGCTTCGGTGGTTACTGATTTTGGTTCAGGGGGTGGGTTTCCAGGAATTGTTATTGCCATTATGAAAGACGTTAAGGTACATCTTGTAGAAAGTGATCAAAGAAAGGTTGCTTTTTTACATGAAGCGAGTCAGTTTGCAAAAAATACGGTAGTGGTCCATGAGGAGCGTATAGAAGTATTAGCCAAAGAGCCATGGCAAACTGACGTTCTGACTGCCAGAGCATTGGCACCACTACATGAACTTATTCCCATGATTTTACCTTTCGTACAAAAAACTAAAATTTGTCTTTTCCACCAGGGGCAAAATGGTGTAAAAGGATATAAAGAGGTGAGCAAAGAGACAAACCTACCCATGCACCTCATATCAGGATCAATTCCAGAACATAGTTACATTGTACGGATACAAGGAGGAATGAATGGAAACTGCCAACAACACGCAGGAGAATTCGGCTGATTTATCGTTGCCAGCAGGGCAAATTGTTGCAGTAGCCAACCAAAAGGGCGGAGTAGGAAAAACGACTACGGCCGTTAATTTAGCGACAGCGTTGGCTGCTGTAAAAAAGAATGTTCTTATCATAGACTTTGACCCTCAAGGCAATGCCAGCACGGGCTTAGGCCTTTCGCAGGCAGAAAGAAAGACCAATATATACAATGTGTTAACAGGGCATGCGCCAATTACAGATGCTATTCAGAAAACGTCTATTCCACACTTATATATTGCGCCATCCACTGTCGATTTATCGGCTGCCGAAATTGAATTAGCACAGATTCAAGGTAGGGAGTATATCCTTAAATACCAGCTGACAGAACTAACCGATAAGTATGACTATATTATTATTGATTGCCCACCATCGTTAGGGATGCTTACACTAAATGCATTGGTGGCGGCTCAGTCGGTTTTAATTCCATTGCAATGTGAATTTTATGCGCTTGAAGGACTCAGCCATTTGTTGAAAACTATCAAAAGGATTAAAGCTAAGTTGAATCCTGAGCTCAAATTGCATGGTGTTGTTCTAACCATGTATGATAAGCGCAATAAATTAACGGCCCAAGTTGAAATAGATGTGCGTCAATATTTTGGACATGATGTTTTTGACACTGTTATTCCTAGGAATGTTAAAATATCAGAGGCACCATCTCATGGTCAGCCTGCAATTATCTACGATCACCGTTGTAATGGTTCGGTTGCGTATATGCATTTAGCTAAAGAGATTATTCAACGACACGAAGAAACACTTGCTGAACATGTCTAATATTCAAATTATAAAGGAGAAGTCTATGGTAACCCAGGCATTAGGTAAAGGATTATCAGCCCTTCTTGAAGATGAGGTGCCTATTATGACTGCACCGCAAGAGGAGACACAGAACGCTCATAGTGACCAAAACTCGTTAAGTGCGACTAGTCAACCCACCGTAAAAAATAAAAATGGGTTAGATATTACGATGCTGTCTCCTTTGCAGCTGAAACCTGGTCCATATCAGCCACGTGAGATTTTTGATGAGGAAAAGCTCAATGAGCTTGCTGAGTCCATCAAAGAAAATGGTATGATTCAGCCCATTATTGTTCGCGCAACGAATATTAGCCATGAATATCAAATTATTGCAGGTGAGAGAAGGTGGCGTGCATGCAACAAGCTTGGCCTCTCCGAAATTCCAACAATTGTTCGTGATATTACAGACAAACAAGCGCTTGAATATGCATTAATTGAGAATATTCAACGTCAGAATTTATCTCCTGTAGAAGAAGCAGATGGTTATGCGCGTCTACAGCGTGACTTTAACTATACTCAAGAGGAACTGGCTAAAGGACTGGGTAAGAGTCGTAGTCATATTGCAAATATGCTAAGACTTTTAGATCTTCCCGACGGTGTTAAGTCATATTTACATAGTGGGGCACTCAGTACTGGTCATGCCAGGGCATTAATTACCTGTAAAGACCCACAAAAGGTAGCCGATCATATTGTTGATAAAGGGCTTAGTGTCCGTGAGGCAGAAAAATTTGCATCAGGTTACGGTAAAAATAAAACTGCTGCTCAAAAGCATATTGAGAAAGTTGTCAGTGACATTAAAAAAGACGAAGATATTGTAGCCATCGAACGTTCCCTTACCGAACAAACAGGGTTAAAGGTTTCGATTATACAACAAGACGATGGTGGTAAAGTTACAATCAACTTTAATAATCTAGCTGAATTAGATAAAATCATTCAGGCTTTTGGTACGTGGGAATAAAATAGAAGCGTTCGGGCAGGCGCTATTTTTAGGGTTACACGTTTGCTAAGTTTACGCAAAGCCAAGTAGCTATTGCTACAGTTATCATCATTGGGCGTGTTTTGACGTTTAAATTAGTTGACTCAAAAAAACATTCATTGGCACAATGACTGGTTCAGTATATGAGAAACAATCAATAGTATCTCCAGAAAGGTTCTTAACTACCTGAAATGCGTGTTGAGTTTTTAATATATTGTGAAAGTGACTTAAACTTGAGGAAAGCTTTGTGCTACTTGTTTTCACTTCAACAAGAAACCATGGTATTTCATTTTTGATAACAACAAAGTCAACCTCTTGCTTGTCTTTGTTTCTTATATAGCAAAGACGATAATTACCAAGGCCAGCATCGGTCCAAAAGTGAACAGCCTTAAGTAGATGGCTAGCAACCATATTTTCCAAACGTTTGCCTTCGTTGGTTATTGTGCTCCAATCCCATAAATAAAGCTTTGGGGTTTTTATAAGGCTACGTGTGATATTGGTACTCCAGGGTTGAACAGTGTAGCAATAATAAGTTTGTTCAAGAATTTCTATCCAATTCTTGATAGTGGTTGAGGCAACTTGAAGTTTTTTTGCAAGGCTGTCTCTTACCAGCAAATCGCCTACTTGATGTGTAAGTAGAACCGACAATTGTTCAAGTAGGACAATTTCATTAACATGAGAAAGCTCAAGTATATCTTCTCTAAAGAGTTGCTTAGCCCTAAGGTTCTGCCATCTGTTACTAAATCGCGAGTCAGATTTTATATATGGTTCAGGATAACCGCCAAAATTTAGAAGGTTATTAAACAAACTATCGTCCATTTTTGTAGGTGTCGTGATTTCATTTTCATCGAATATTCTTGAGGAGTGTGTCAACTCGGCAATCGATAGTGGATGAATACGATATAAGAAATAGCGTCCCATCAAGCTGTCTGAGCTTTTTTGGTAGATATTTAATTTAGCACTACCAGTTACAATAATATGTAATTTTTCTTTATGCTTATCAAATAGTGCTTTTAAAAAAAGTTTCCAATTTTTGTACTTATGAATTTCGTCAAAGATAACTAATTGTTTTTTGCTTCTAGCGATATGTAAAGTAAGTTTTTGCTCGATTGCTTGATTGCCATCCAGAATAAGGTTTCGGTCGTTTGTGTCATCCCAATTAAGATAGTGATACCCACCTGGAAAATTAGTGTAAGATTGGGCTATAGTAGTCTTTCCAACTTGTCGAGGACCAGCAAGAAATATCATCTGGTTATCATTTTCCAGGTGCAAGTCTATTAATGTTTTGTAATAACGTTCCATGGTTATTTTCGACCAAAATTAAGCGTACACTAGAAAAGTTGCGACTTTTCTAGTGTAGCATAAAGAAAAGTCGAAAGTCAATTTCTTCTCAAAAGAGTGCTTACAAAAAGGCTCCAATATACCCCCCAGCAAACCCACATGGTAAAGATTGCTGAAAAAATTACATCCGAGAAAAAATGTGCACCCTGCACAATACGGGTAACTCCAAAAATAGTTCCAACGGTAATGGGCAAGATAAGCCAACGACGATCGCCATATACTAAGAACAGTGAAAACAAAAAATATCCCACTGATGGATCACCTGATACAAATGAACAATTACGAGGGCACTGATCTGTCATGACGAAGGCTGGAGTAAATTGTTTTGTCCCGCCATAAAGCTCTGTTTGATAAGGGCGGGCTCTGCCCCATTGATCTTTAAAGATGGTATTTACCACCAGTCCAGGACCAAGTGCTAGTGCCAATATAAAAAAAATCATATGACGTGAGCCTAGTTTTTTACCAAATAGACTCAGGGTAGTGCGGTATTTCATGCAATAAAAAAGACCGCCTATCATCAGTATAGCAAGGCAAATGGTAATGTAGCGGACACTATTATGAATCAAGACAAACACGGGGTGGTTATTATAAATAAATTTACCGTCTTTTACAAAAAGGTCAGCGACCATAATATCAATATTCGGATACGCTACTAATATCCCGCCAATAATAACGCATACTATAGCCCAAATATAACGTGGCGATAATGTGCTCATAGAGATAATCCTTCTAAATAATAGACATAATATTGGCGGTCTTTAGGACGCTGTTGTATGATTATAGGTGAACTAACAAGCGTAACCTGCTTAAAATAGAGGTTTAAATGCTCATCAAGTAAATCACGTCCAACAAAAATAAAAGGCCCTGAATGGTCGCTATTATTAATAGATGTGGTAAGGTCAAAATGATCACGAATAGAGCCGTCAGGATTCCATTTAACCAGCGGTGCGTCATGGTGGCGTAAATAATATGCCAGCTCGGTAAATATTTTGCGGGAATTGGTTATAATCGCTACATCGGGATGTTGTGTTAATTGTGTTTTTACCGCACTGGCAAGTTCGCTCCATCCCCGCAAGCGAATAAAAGGGTCTTGAATTTGCCAGTGGGATAGGGAGGTTTTGTCACTTGTAAAAGATAGATTGCTATAGGGCAAAACTAGGACAACCAGCCACAAAAATACATGAAGCATAAGGCTGGCTTTAACAAGCACTATTTTGCCATGTTCAACTAAATAATGTACCACCATAATTGTAGCGGGTACATAAATGGGTGCAGCCCAATTTGCATGCGCACGAGTCACAAAGCTAATAACCAAAATAAGACCCAACATAGGCCAAATGCTCCACGCAAGTAACGGGTGGGATCTTTTTGTATAGGTTAAATATAACAAGGTACCAAATAATAGAGGGCCAAATACTCCAAATTGAGCGCCAAAAAATTCTAAAAAGTGCTTAGGACTAAACTCAAATCCATTACCTTGCGCGTTATCTTTTGTGTGCAAGAAACTGACAAATCCATGATCTGCATTCCAAATGATATTAGGAATAAACATCATTAAGGCTAAGATCATTGCCGTCCAGAGTTTGTAGTTTTTTAAGTGATGACGGTAGGTGGGTGAGGTGGCTAAAAAGCCTAATGTTGATAACACAAATAGCAGCATGTTATATTTGCTTAACATGCCAAATCCACCAGCAATACCGGCCAAGAGCCACCATTTCCACTGGTTGCTATCAAGTGCATACACCAATCCTAATAGTGCAATAGACCAAAAGAACAATAAAGCAGGGTCTGTAGAAATAAGCATAGAAGACAATCCTACCGCAGGCAGGGTAATATACGTTAGCGCCGACAAAAGCGCTGTACGCTCATTAAAAAGCTTTCTAGCAATAAAAAAAACAGACAGGCTAGTTGCCATATGAAGCACAGGAGACGCCAAGCGGATACAGCCTTCAGTATCGCCACAAAAAGAAGTGGTTGCTGTAATTAGCCAGGCCACCATAGGAGGTTTGGAGTAATAACCCCAATCTGGTATTTGTGCCCAAATCCAATATTGTGCTTCATCAAAAAATAAATCAAAGCCATTCGTAAAAATATGCACTACCCGAAGTGCAGTAAAAGCAGCAACAATAATGAAGGTACTGAGTAAAAAACGATCATGGGTAATGACAGATAAACGCACAGTTATTAGCTAATTAATCCGGTTATAGGTGAAGAGGGGGTTGCGTATTGTTTTTTGGGCATGCGTCCTGCCAAATAAGCAAGACGGCCTGCCTCGATGCCTGCTTTCATGGCTTTTGCCATCAAAATAGGATTGTCAGCATTAGCAATGGCTGTGTTCATCAAGACACCGTCACAGCCTAATTCCATGGCAAAGGTTGCGTCAGAAGCTGTGCCTACACCAGCATCAACTAATACAGGTACAGAAGATTGTTCTACAATCAGCTGAATATTGAGCGGATTCTGAACGCCCAGGCCAGAACCAATGGGTGCAGCCAACGGCATAATGGCGCAGCAGCCAATATCTTCTAGCCGCTTAGCCAAGATGGGATCATCCGTGCAATATACCATCACATCAAAACCTTCTTTAATAAGAATTTCAGCGGCTTT
>CALCTU010000075.1 GCA_937907045.1 uncultured Alphaproteobacteria bacterium | reverse complement strand
ATGTTGTTTCAATAAGTTATGTATATCAGATTACGTTCAACATGCCTCCCTTTTTGACGTAGAGCCTTTCACTCTCAATCTGTAGTTTTCAATATTGCTTTCAGCCATAAGTTCTGCGTTGAATAAGTTGCTGAGGGCGTTTGTTTTCTTGAAAGACAGATGGTTTTGTGCTAAAAAGCGCCATTTATGTTTATTCTATAGGGTTGATTTATGTTTAGTTATAAAAATAGTGACGGAACAGATGTTTATTTAGCTCCCAAAACTTCAGGTAAAGCCTTGAGTAGAGTAATTCTTGGTGCTGTCAAAAAAATGACTGAATTAAATGGTGGTCCTGAAACACAGGATGTTGATTCAAGAATAACAAAACTAAATGCTCTTAGTGAAAGGTGGCGCAGAAAAAAGGCGGAACTTTCGTATCAATCATCCCAAGACACCATTTTGCGCAATCCTTATCTATCTGAACAAATGATAGAGTTGCTGCATGCATTAAAGAATGAATTTGTTCCACTGATCAAGATACCTCAAACAAATAACGGCACTAGTGTGAAGCAAGATTTTGTCAAGCGTCATGATATGATAATGAATGGTATTAGTAAATATACGCAGCAAACTACAGTTGAAGAGTGGTGTCAATTTGCAATTGAGTATTGTGACTTTTTATATAAGGTTGCGCAGTTAAGTCCGGAACGTCAACAACGAGCGTTAGGTAAGTTTCCGCTAGAAAGTTTAGGACATTATGAATGTTTGGGAGGAACGTTGGGCATGCTTGGTCAGGCAAGGAATGTTGCCTGTTCGTCACCGCATGAGATGTTAATGGCTGTAGCTGATGAGCATGTTAGTAATGTTGTGGCGGCACATTTATACGGAATTGTTTCGCCTAATAATGAAAAACATATACCAGCAGTTTTTGCTAAGCTGAAAGGAATTGATGGAAGTGATCCGGCACATAGCCATGCATTTCTTGAGATGTCTGCATCTGTTGTAATACAATATTTGCAGTATTATGATGAATTGGTCGTTAAAGCCCATCTGAATGAAGGGCTCAAGCATGTGATTGGTATAATTAATAACGTGTTAGAACTTGATAAAGAACCAGAAAAATGTGCATCTGTAGCTGAACAATGTGCACATTATGGTATTGATATTAATCGTTATATTAATATTGATGTTTTTCCTATTGAGGTGAAGCGGAAAGAATTTATAGAAGACATGCTTAGGATGTTTGATCTGCAAGTTGTGGACAAGCCTTTTTCTATTCCAATGGACGTTGATAGATTTTCTAGTAAAGAAAGGGTGCTGATGCGTGCATCGCTGGGTCAGGATGTGAAGACGTTTGTTGACAGGTTAATAAAAGACCCTGCTGATGTGATGATACAATCTCAGGTGCTTGCTTTGACTCTTAGGAAGGGTGGAAATATTCGTTTATTTTTGGATGTGTGTAAGGAGTGGAGTGAACGTGCACCTAAAACGATGCCAGCTGAAATTGCTATTAAATATAATCAATATAGAAAATGTTATCCATATTACAATGTGGGAATAAATCATTTTGGTGAGCTATTAAAGTTAGCCAGTCCTCTTGATGAGTTAAAGATGCATTTTGTAGATCGTCCGCCGCTTGTAGAACTTCGAGACGAAGAATTATTGAATTTAGTATCATATCTTGCAGGCCTTGATGAGCAGAGGTGTTTGGATTATTTATCGTTCGTGCTTAAGTATAAGGACCGTATTGGTTTAAATTTTCGTAAACTGATTGACGATGTTATCGCCTGGCAAAAAGAAGTAGGTAATGAAGTTGTTATCTTCAGTGCATTATCCAGTTGTAGTGACGCGGATACTAATAAAAGTGATTTTAATGAAGAGTGTAAGTGGTGTGTTAAACGTCTTATTAAAAACGATATGGATGCCGCCCTACAATTACTTCAAAAGTGGCCTCATTTACTAAAAGATAAAGATTTCTTGCTTGAATTGGTCGATATTTGTGGCATAGAAAAAATTGGCCAATATCTTGCCTTTGTTAAAGCTAGCACTGATTTAGTTGAAGATATCGTAGAAACTTTTGTTCAAGAGACGGTCAGTGATATGTATTTTGAACAAGGTAAAGGTGTTAAATTATTGAATCAAGTTTTGCACTTTGCGCGCAATTATTTGGAAAGAGAATTTTATCTCCGTGTATGCGGATATAGTGATGGAGTGCCGAATTCGATCAATGTTCTTAGAGTAAAGAATTGCTTGATAAGCACACTTGTTTGTAATGATATTGCTGTTATTGAGGATTACTGGCACCAAGAGGCCAAGGTAGAATATGAAAAAGTATTTGCCAAATTGCCTGGTATTTCGGTTGCAGTGATACGAGCTGTGTTGTTGCATCGTTGTGAAGGGGATAAGATAAATACTATATTTTCATTGCTATTTGGTGTTTCTGGTTTTGAAAGTCTTAGCTCTGACTTACAAAAATTGATACAACTTGCCTTAATACGAAGTGCTCCCCTTCAGGTTATCCAACAATACGTACCGTTATTAACAAAGGCCGGGAACAGTCCAGATGTATGGAGGGTTGCTCTTGAAAGAGATAATTCAGGCATAAGAAACAATGAAAGCGCAGCAAATAACCTAGAGGTTATGAAGTATGTTTCTAAGGAGATGGGGCCTATTCATTATGATCAACAACCACCATTGAGTTATTATGCCAAGCAAGCTTTAGGTGAAGCGTTTGTAGTTTATTTGGAAAGTTATTATCAAGCATTAGAAAGTAGGCTCTTAGCTGATAGGATCAATATTGATGATGTAATTGTCTGGTTGGGGTGTGCTCTTGATCAGGGGTGTGATGAGTTGATAGATCGGTTTGTAGAAAAGAAAGTTATTTTTGGTGTAAATAATAGCAAAATTTGTGAAGCATTATTGAATCCTCAATTATATGAAAAAAATAGAAATAAGTGGTTGGATTTCTATCAAAATTTTGTTCAGAAAATTCCTGAGTTTGACAACGAGTTTAGAAGGCAGGTTGGTGAGGTCATATCTGAAAAGATTAAAAACATCTTTTTAAGTACCAGTAATCCTAGAGATGTATCGATTGATCACGCACATCTTCGCTCTTATATGGATATGGTATATCAAAGTGTTAAGCCGCACGTGGATGCAATAAATCAAGCTATTGACCGGGGAGATGTTCAAGGGCTTGGAGATGCTTTGGAAAGACACAATGTGGGTATCACGATAGCGACGCATGATTCAAAAAAATTTGATCTAAAGGTAGTAAATTTAGCACAAACAAAGGAAGATCTTCCTTTGGAGCACCTTTGTGTGCATCCCGATTTAAACTTAGAGACAAAAATAAAAATGGTGCAGATGTTATTTGGCGCAGGTGCTTCGGTTGATGGTGTGCCGTGTTGCTATGATGGTCAAAGAACGTTTTATGAAACTAAACATGAATTGTTAGCCTGTGTTAAGGGGAGTGATCCTAGAAGCCAGGCAGTGAATATGATTAATTGTGTGTTTTTATATGTAGATCCTGAATTTTGGCATGGTCTTGACGGTTTAGGTGCTTCTTTAGTTGCAGTGGATCATCATTTTATGCGTATATATTACAAACATCCAGCATATAAAAGAAATTTAGTTGAGTGGTTGGTTGGTGTTGATTTTCAAGGGATGGTGCCCCCTATAGTTATGGATATTATAGCGTTATATGATGATCTTGATATGGTTAAAGCTGCTATTAATAATCCATCGGTCTCCACCGAGGTGGTATCTCGCTCTTTTTTTAGAATATCTCAGCTTATGAGCAGTCATTTCTTTGTGTCAAATTTAGTTGGTCGACTCACGCTAATGGCAGAAAAAGGTTTAAGACTTGAGAGTATGAGTGATGGTCAAATTGAATCAATAGTGAGTCATGGTACCCCTGAAAGGCAACGGAACGAAATTTTTATTGCTATGCGTGAGGTATTTGGTCGTGAGCTTCTGGATTATCTTGCTGGTGGTGGGGAGACAGTTAGTAATCCAGCCTGGGTCCAATGGTTAGCTAAGAATGTATTACGATTTCAAAATAAGGGCGGCAAGTACCTTTTTGAACAAGCAGTGGACAAAAATAAGATATCTGCCAAGCAGTTGCTGGATTGTCTTCCTGTGAATGAAAGTGGTCTTTTGCCTCAAGAGTATGATTTGTCAGCAATACATTATGGCGTGTTACATGGTGATGAAGCGTTTATGAAATCTTTAGTTGAGTATATGAGCGATAGTTCGGATGATTTCAAAGCAGAGGTTGGTGCTATAAGAGATGGTATTGAGCATGGAAAGTGTAAATATGCAAGCGATCAGGAAGAGCTAAATAAAATTGAGCAAAAGCATGCTTGGTTGATGGGGCATGTTAAAGAGTATCGTGATGTGGTTTTCCAAGAAGTTGAGGTTGATAATAAAGAATTTCGCAATGCATGGAAGTTTGCGCAAAAAACGGTGATTGAACGAATGGTTCAGGACAATAAGGTGCCATTGCTCGTAGGTGGTAAAACAATCTTTAATCTCATGCACAGTGAAGAAGAAAGTTCTTATGTTAAAATTCATCCGGAAATGAGAATGTGTGCGCGTTCGGTAATTGAGAATAATATATTCGATATTGAACTTGGTTTGTTTGAGCGGGTGGTGAGCGCACAAGATAACAATGATTTTGGTGTGTTTATGCGCTATTATCTGTCACATATGCTTATGTCGGTTAATAGTAATAAAAATAAAGAAAAGTTCTTTAAAGTTATTGAAACTATGACAGATGGCCAATGGGAGCAGTTTGTTGCACACGATAATGTACTTACCACCTTGTTTGATTATAGAAGCCGTCTTCTTGATAAGACCAGAACAAGATTGGACTTGTTGATAACGGATAAAATGGCAAAACAATTTTGTCAAGAAAGAGATGTATACAGGCTTGTGCAAATGGCACATGAATTGTATGAAAAGGATTCTAAAAAGTTACCTCAAATTATCGCCATGGCCTTAACAACACAGGGTGAGGGTGCTACTTGCGGTAAGATGCCGTTATATGATGAGTTATTATTATTGTGTCCGTTCTTGAAAAATGCGCAGACACTATCAAGAGCAATATGTATGGGTATTGAGCAATGTTCATTGCAAGATTGGAGGGATTTTGCGTATCTTTTTCATCAGCTTATATTTGAAAGATTTCCATCCACAAACGCTGATTATGATATCTTGGTTGAAAATTTAAATGCTGCCGGTGAGTTGGGTGAGTATTTATTGAAAACACAAGGTGGCTTAATAGAATCTATTTTACTACGTGCGGTCATTGAAGGAAATAGAGGTTTAGTAAATAGTATATTGTTTGGCTGTAGTAGCTCTATTGATCCTGATAACCATGAGGGGCCGTTATATGTAAATAATCATGTGGTGTATGGTTCGGTGCCGCTTGCATTTGTTGCTGCTTATGATGGCAATACTGAAACGCTTGAGGTTATATTAAATCATTACCCTCAGCAGGCGCAAAATTTAGAACTATACTTAGATAGAATGGTGCGCTGGTCAGAAAATAGTGCGAGCATGGACTATGCTTATACGTATCACGCCGAAAGTTTGCAAGATGTTATTAAGTGGTTGAAAGCTTGGCGCTTGCGGCAGGCTGGTTCAGATACTGCGATGGCAGATGCTAGTTCGCAAGACAAGCGAAGTAGAAAAAGAGGTCCAGACGAAGATGATGATCTGGGGCATGGTGCCAAAAGATCACGTCTTTCTGAGAAAGAGGATCTTGTTGCTTTGTGGCAATATGGCTTAAGCTTTGATGATTTAACTTCTAACTTAACCATGAATTTGAGCTATGGCAGGCAACCAGGTGAAGATGTGCGGGGGTGGTTTGGGCGTGAATATGAAAAATTAGTGAATGATAACGCTATCATTCATAAAGTATTGTCCGCCAAGTCCTTGCCGTATACGCCTGGTTGGGTGAAAGAGCATCAAGAAAACGTAAAAGAGAGCCTAAAAGTTGCAGTAGGAACTGTTTGTAATCGTGTGTTACTAAGTTCTTGTAGGGTGAAAGCTTCTGGCGAATATATGTACGATAAAGATACTCAAGTTGGGTTTTTAAATGAGATACTGGATGTTGCTGAGTCGTCGCCGTTTATTTTAGATGTGCTTATTGGTGAACTTAATGATAATAATATACCAGGTAGTGGTAGTTTGTATTCTCATGTCCTTACTCAGGATAATGATGCGTTGTTTCTTGCGTTGAAGGAGTTTTTTGATCGCCATGCGAGTGTCCCTGAAATTAACGTGTATGGCGTAAGATTTTATATTGCGTGTACTCCAGGGACAAGAAATGAACAATTATTTCAAGGTATAGAGTTTATTAACAGGATTATTGCTGGTAAGGATCTAGATGTTATGAGTTTAGATGCAGGGTCACGGATAAGTTCGGCGCAAGTAAGTCCTATGAAGGAAATGGAAAAAAAGTCGCTATGAATGACGGATTTTGATAGTATACAGAGCTCTCTAGTTTTTTTATGGATAGTACTGTTATAGCGTCATGACTTATGCTCAACATCAAGCGTCAAATCCGTTAGCATCTGTGTGGGTGGGTGCGTCGGCTGGAACTGGTAAAACAAAAGTTCTTACAGATAGGGTGATGCGCCTTTTGCTTGATGGTGTGGATCCATCTAAGATTGTTTGTCTCACCTTTACAAAGGCAGCTGCGGCAGAGATGGCCAACCGAATTAGCCACAAGCTGGGTGATTGGGTGCTGATGGAGGAGGCCAAGCTATATCATTACCTTGAGCAGCTTACCGGTGCGCGTCCTGATAATGACATGATGCAGCGAGCTAGAAATTTATTTGCAGTGGTGATGCAATTGCCAGAAGGGTTGAATATTCAAACGATTCACGCTTTTTGTCAGTCTTTAATTAAAAAATTTCCGTTAGAGGCTGGCGTTGTACCGCATGCAAGTGTCATGGATGAAGAGCAAGCTAGGGGACTTATTGTAGATGCTATCAACAAGGTAGCGTTACAGGCCAACGCAGATTGTTCGCAGTTGGCGGCGTGTATAGAGCATGTGATTGCACATGTCTGGGAAGGGCGGTTCCAGGAATTACTAGAAAGTTTTGCGCACCATCGGCATCGGTTGGCTTCTATTATGACCGATGAAGGGTTTGTGGATATGTCTTGTAGGATTAATGCATCCTTGGGCGTGAACAACAATGCTAGCGCAAGTCATATTGTGGTGGATGGCTTAAATGGCGATGCCCTTAGTGCTGTATTACCCGCACTTGCAAGTTCAGGTAAAGAAGACAAGCAGCGATGTGACCTGATGAGTAAGTGGTTGTCTGTTGATAACGATACCAAGGTGGTGTTGTTTAATGACTATAAGTCAGCGTTCTTAACAGCATCAGGGGATCCTAAGAAACGTCTTATCTCTAAGAAAGCTTTGGAGGTGATGCCAACGGCCTTGGAGATATTATCTACAGAACAAGAACGAGTGATGCGTGTGGATGATGCGCTAAAAGCGGCAGCTATTGCAAAGCTCAGCCATAACGTGCTTGCGATTGGTCAAAAGGTACTGCTTAGTTACCGCGATATGAAGCGCCAGCGTGCTATGTTGGATTATCAAGATCTTATTTTACTGAGCCTACAACTATTACAACGTCAAGATATTGCGCCATGGGTGCTATATAAGCTCGATGGTGGCATTGATCATTTGCTTGTTGATGAGGCCCAAGATACATCACCCACCCAATGGAAGATTGTAGAGGCTATTACGGCAGAGTTTTTTGCAGGTGCTGCTAGTGCCGATAAGCACCGGTCGGTGTTTGTGGTTGGGGATGAAAAGCAATCCATTTATCGGTTCCAGGGTGCGGATGTGGATAGTTTTTATGCTATGGAAAAGCATTTTGAAGCAAGTAGCAAATATGCAAATATGAAGTGGCAGTCTATTGCGTTGGATCGGTCGTTCCGGTCAACAGAGGCTGTATTGACGTTGGTGGATCATGTGTTTGCGAAGCCGCATTTGCACCAAGCAATTACAGCTTCGGGTGAGTGCGTGCAGCATAATGTTCACCGAGTAGGGCAAGCTGGGCAGGTGGTGTTGTATCCTCTGCACTCAGAAGAGGTGCAAGAAGAGGAAATGGCTCCTTGGGTTATGCCAGTGCAGCGTATAGAGCCTAATAACCCCATTAGTGAGTTAGCAAAAACCATTGCAAGTACGATTCATGGCTGGATTGATGGCATGCGTATTTTACCTTCTGCAGGGCGACCAATACAGGCCGGTGATGTGCTTATTTTGGTGCGCAGGCGTACCGTGCTGGTCAATTACCTGATGATGCATCTTAAGCAACTTGGTGTGCCGGTGGCTGGTGCAGACAGAATGGTGTTGTTTGATCATATTGCAGTACAGGATATGATGGCCTTGGGGCAGTTTTTGTTGTTGCCTCATGATGATTTGGTGCTGGCAAGTTTGCTCAAATCTCCGTTGTGTGGCTGGTCTGAGGAGCAGTTATTTGAGTTATTGTTTAATCGGCAAGCAAGTGTATTTGATACGTTGTATCGACGACAAGATGAATGTGAGCTTTTTAAGGAAACATATTGTTTTTTATCAAGATTGCTTAATAAGGTGGATCGTGTGACGCCCTTTGAGTTATTTTCATACGTGATTGAGGCATGCCAAGGAAGAAGCAAAATGGTCGCACGGCTTGGTGAGCAAGTTCATGATCCGTTGGATGAATTTTTGAGTATGGCGTTGACGTATGAAATGACCGATATTGCGTCAATGCAGGGTTTTATGCAGAGCCTGGAGCATAGTTCGGCTGATATTAAACGTGACATGGATGCCGGTGCAAATGCACTGCGTATTATGACAGTACATGGTTCTAAAGGTCTGCAAGCCCCCATAGTGTGGCTTGCAGATACAACGGCAGTTCCACAAACCACCGACCAGCTCTTATGGCAGGATCAGGATGTATTTCTTTGGTCTCCTGGTAGTGAGTATGATTGCCAATTGACGAAAAACCTGAAGCAAAATGAGCGCAAATCCACTTATCAAGAATATATTAGGCTATTATATGTGGCAATGACGCGGGCAGAGGATGAATTGCATATTGCAGGAATGGAGTCTAAAAAGTCTTCTTCTTCAGAAAGTTGGTATGATATATTGAAGTCATCGATGGAGGCTCTTGGACACATAAATGAGGATGGTGTTTGTGTGTACTCGTGTGAACAAAAAGAGGTGGTTACATGCGCTGGCGTGTATGATGAGGCGCCTACTTCACTTAAAGTGCAGGACGATGCGTTTATTGATAGGCAAATAGAACAAGAGCCTAAGGCGTTAGTTCCTTTAACAGCCGCCACTAATATTGCATTGGCTGAAGTTGACTCGCATAATCAGGCAAGCTTGCAACGAGGGCAGTTGGTGCATACATTGTTGCAATATCTGCCCTCAGTACCGGTGGACGATAGAATGCAAGCTGCACAATTTTATTTAGATCGTGCTGGTGTAGATCTGGCTGATCAGGACAAACAGCAGCTTGGTGAACGTGTAATAGATATTATTCAAGCAGAGGCATTTGCCGATCTTTTTTCGAGGCAGGCGTTTGCGGAGGTGCCAATTGTTGGTAATATTGGCAAATACAGGGTACATGGTATTGTGGACAGGTTGTTGGTGACAGATACACATGTGCTGGTGGTTGATTATAAAACAGATCTTCAGGTTCCTGAAACCGTGTCCAATATTGCAAAGCCATACCTTAGGCAGCTAGGGGCGTATGTTCATTTGCTAGCACGAATACACCCTCTAAAAGAGGTTAAAGCAGCCATTTTATGGACACAAGCGCCCTTGCTTATGCCGGTGGATGATGATTATTTTGTAGGCTTTTTTAAAACGGATCTTGACTTGGAGGAACATTCTAACCATATATTAGGTCACGTGTAGATTATTATAACTAATTATGAAAGAGGTTCTTTGCCATGGCCAATGAGACGACTGATCAGGACTTTGATAAGGATGTTATCAAAAGCGATAATTATGTACTTGTAGATTTTTGGGCTGAATGGTGTGGACCTTGTAAGCAATTAGCACCAGTCATCGATGATGTATCGACTGATATGGAAGGTAAAGTGGATGTGTTTAAGGTGAATATTGATCACAACCCAGAGACACCAGCTAAATACAATGTCCGCGGTATTCCTACTCTTATGCTATTTAAAAATGGTGAACCAGTGGGGACTAAGGTTGGTGCACTTCCCAAAAGTGCGCTTGTGGAATGGATGGACTCACTAATGACTGGATAGAGGTGACTGATTATTCATCAGACCTAACAAAACAAGTTCTGGATTTTGTTGTCAGGCATAATATGGTGCCGGTGATGGGTGCAGAGCTTGAGTTTTATGTTGAGTATCACGACCCGATGCTATTTTTGCAGTTACTGGCCCAAGAATGTCAGATGGCTGGTATTGGCTTGATGAAAATAGACGGTGAAGAGGGTGAGTCACAATTTGAAGCAATATTTCATCATACTGCAAATATAGCAGGGCTTGCTGGAGATATTGAGAAATTCAAGCAATTATCCAAAAAGCTTGCTAAGCAGCATCAGGTAAACGTGTTGTTTGATGCCAAGCCCTATCCGGATCAGGAAGGAAGTGGCTTGCATATTCATGTGAATCTTTCGGATGATAAAGGCAATAATTTATTACTCAAGCAGCAAGGTCAAGAAACCGCGCTCATGCATTACATGATTGGTGGATTGCTAGGGTCGATTGCTGATGATATGGATGTGTTTGCGCCTTGTGATAAAAGTAAGCAGCGTTATCAATTTAGTGCAGATAAGAAAGATAAGAAAAATGTTACTACTCCCTATACAGTAAGTTGGGGAGGTAATAATCGCTCGGTCGCGATTAGGATTCCTGAATCAACCATGCAAGAACATACCAGGCGTATAGAGCACCGTGTTCCATGTGCTAACGCCAATGCCTATGATGTCGTGCGAGTGATAATCAAGGCGATTGATTATGGTATTAATGAGCAGATAGTTCCACAGACCCCAAGGGTTTGGGGGAATGCCTTTGATGAACATTATCAGCCGCAATGGTTGGTGTAATAAAAGCGTAACGCTGCCGCTTCTGCTTTGATACTGCAAGTAAATGGAGGTTTCTGCGGTTGTAAAGTTTGTCTTGCATGCTGGCTGTATTTAGATTAAATTTGCACCTCACTGCAAGAATGTTCATTTTGTAACGGTTGATCAAGCTATGCCTAAAGCCGCAGCGCCAAAGAAAAAGGCGCCTTCAAAGAAAGTATCCTCGAAGTCTAGTGTGCGCAAGCACAGTGGTTCTTCATACACAACAGCGCAGCTTACTAAATTTTACGAAGAGATGTTGATGATTCGCCGGTTTGAAGAAAAGACCGGTCAGCTATATGGTATGGGATTAATTGGTGGGTTTTGTCACTTATATATTGGCCAAGAAGCAATTGCCATTGGCATGCAAGCCAATTTAAACAAAGGTGACAGTGTGATTACGACGTATCGGGATCATGGTTTGATGTTAGCAACAGGCAGTGATCCGGTAGAAATTTTAGCAGAACTTATGGGCCGTGATGGTGGTTGCTCTAAAGGCAAGGGTGGCTCAATGCACATGTTTGATACGGCCAAAGGATTTTACGGTGGCCATGGTATTGTTGGTGCTTCAGTGCCTCTTGGAACTGGGTTGGCATTTGCGCATCAATATCGCAAAGAGAAAAATATTTGCGTAAGTTATTTTGGTGACGGTGCTGCAAATCAGGGGCAGGTGTATGAAGCATTTAATATGGCTGCATTATGGCAATTGCCAGTGCTTTATATTATTGAAAATAACGAATATGCAATGGGCACGTCAATTGCGCGTTCCTCGTCTACTACGGAGCTTTATCGCAGAGGTGAAGCCTTTGGTATCCAGGGGTGGCAAGTTGATGGTATGAATATTTTTGAGGTATTAGAACAAGGCAAGAAGGCGGTAGATTATGTTCGTTCTGGCAAAGGACCGTTAATCCTAGAAATGAAGACATACCGTTATCGTGGGCACTCAATGTCTGATCCGGCAAAATACCGTACAAAAGAAGAGGTGTCGGATATAAAAGAGAACCGTGACCCCATTGATCACCTTAAGCACTACCTTATAAAAGAATGTAACGTCAAAGAAGAAAAACTTAAGGCTATTGATAAAAAACTCCGCAGTGATATTGGCGACATTGTTCAGCAGTGTCAAGACATGCCTGAGCCAGATGTTTCGGAGCTTTGGACGGATATTTACACTTAAAAAGCTTAAAGGGATATATTATGGCCAAGCTAACCATCAGAAAAGCACTTTGTGAAGCGATGCGTCAGGAGATGCAGCGTGACAAAGAAGTTTTTATTATGGGTGAGGAAGTGGCAGAGTACCAAGGTGCCTATAAAGTCACAGAGGGGTTGCTTGCAGAATTTGGTCCCAAAAGAGTGATTGATACTCCCATAACGGAGCATGGTTTTGCGGGGCTTGGTGTGGGTGCTGCGTTTGCTGGCTTAAAGCCAGTAGTTGAGTTCATGACATTTAACTTTGCAATGCAAGCCATTGATCATATTATAAATTCTGCTGCCAAGACCAATTATATGTCTGGTGGACAAGTTAAGTGTCCTATTGTTTTTAGAGGGCCTAATGGCGCTGCTGCAAGGGTGGGTGCTCAACACTCTCAATGCTATGCAAGTTGGTATGGGCATGTGCCCGGGCTTAAGGTGGTTGCCCCTTATAGTGCTCAAGATCATTTTGGGTTAATGAAAGCTGCTATCCGTGATCCTAACCCGGTGGTGTTTTTGGAAAATGAAATTATTTATGGTTATGAACATGATGTTGCCGATAATCTTGGTGATGATCATATAGTTCCAATTGGTAAAGCTGCGGTAGTTAGAAAAGGCTCAGATGTCACGCTTACTGCGTTTTCTATTCAGGTTCAGGTAGCGCTTGATGCAGCCCAAGAGCTTGCTAAAGAAGGTATTGAAGCAGAAGTGATAGATCTTCGGACTATTAGGCCACTGGATAGTCAAACCATTATTGACTCAGTCAAGAAAACAAATCGCATTGTGGCGATTGAAGAGGGATGGCCGTTTGCCAGTGTCACTTCAGAGATTATTGCTCAGGTAAATGAAAAGGCCTTTGATTATTTGGATGCGGCTCCGGCAAGGGTAAATGGTCTTGATTTGCCATTGCCGTATGCAGCCAATTTAGAGGCATTATCATTACCAAAAGCACCTGATGTTATTAATAAAGTACGTTCAGTGCTGGGTGTGACCGTTTAAATACAAGGGGAAGAAGGACTTATGCCAATAGAAATTACGATGCCAGCATTATCACCTACTATGACTGAAGGTAATTTGGCAAACTGGCTTAAAAAAGAAGGTGATGAAGTATCCCCCGGCGATGTGATTGCTGAAATTGAGACTGATAAGGCTACTATGGAAGTAGAAGCTGTGGAGGAGGGTGTTCTAGGAAAAATTCTAGTCAAAGCTGGTAGCAAAAATGTTAAAGTTAATGAAGTAATTGCATTGTTGCTTGCTGAAGGTGAAGATAAAAAAGCCTTGGCTGATTATAAACCTGCTAAAAAAGAAGTGCCTGCACAACAAGATTCAGAATCTTCTTCTGAAGATAATAAAGAAGATCAAGGTCAATCTTCAGCTCCTGCTGCGTCCGGTAATGCAGGATCTGCGGTTGGTTTTACGGCACCTCCTGTTGTGCCGATTGCCAATGATAGTTCAACACGTAAGAAAAAAACATCTGTTGTGGCGTCGCCACTTGCAAGGCGCATGGCGGCAGATGCTGGTATTGTGTTAGAGCGCCTTACTGGTACGGGTCCTCAGGGGCGTATTGTGAAGGCAGATGTTGAAACGGCTATCAAAAGCGGTATTACTTCTGGTCGTGGTGGTGTGATTGTTCGGGCTGATCAAGAGCAGTCACTGGCTGAAAATGACAATATGCGCCAGGTAATTGCTACGCGATTATTGCAAGCCAAACAGCACGTACCGCATTTCTATCTTACCATAGAATGTAACATAGACAAGCTATTGGATTTACGTAAAGATTTGAATGATTCGGCGCCCATGGTAGATGGTAAGCCTGCCTATAAAATTTCAGTCAATGACATGGTGATTAAGGCTTCTGCATTGGCTATGAAGGATGTGCCTGAAGTGAATGCTTCTTGGACCCAGGATGTGATGGTTAAATATAATAATATTGATATTTCTGTAGCTGTTGCCATTGATGGTGGTCTTATTACGCCGATTGTGAAAAATGCAGACCAGCATTCGTTACCTTCTATCTCTAATACAATGAAAACATTGGCCGGTAAGGCAAGGGCAGGAACATTGGCGCCTGAAGAGTTCCAAGGTGGTGGCTTTAGTATTTCTAATTTAGGTATGTATGGTATCAAAGAATTTAAGGCCATTATTAATCCACCACAATCTGCAATTATGGCAGTTGGTGCCGGTGAGCAGCGTGCGGTAGTAGTTGATGGTGAGCTTGTTATTGCTACCATGATGAATATTAGCCTTTCATGCGATCACCGAGTGGTAGATGGCGCAGTGGGAGCTACATTCCTGAAAGCTTTTAAAGAATATATTGAACGTCCCATTGGATTGGTGGTGTAGTTGCAAGTGACAGAGGTATTAACTGATCTGCAATATCGTGACTTTAAGCTTGCTGATGCCATGCAGTTAGTGTCGCACCTTAATGCTCGTGAAATTCAGCGTGATACTACAATATCGTTTCCGCTTAATCTTAAAGATGCACAGTGGTGGATATCGTATGTGAATGATTGTGCTAAACGCAGTAATCCAACTGAACATCATTTTGCAATTCAAGTGGATGGCAAATTAGTAGGTTCAGTAGCTCTGATCAACAAAGTAGAACACCGGGCGGAGTTGGGTTATTGGCTAGCAAAGGATTATTGGGGGCAAGGTATGATGACAGATGCCATTGGTCACATGTTAGAATATGGAGTTGAGCATATGGGAATCCACCGAATTTTTGCACCAGTGTTGCCACATAATAAAGCATCGTCACGTGTGTTGGAAAAGAATGGATTTGAGGCTGGCGGCGTGTTAAAAGATTATTTTTACAAAGATGGATCATATATAAACGCATTGTCGTACGTTTATTTAAGCAAATAAATAAAGGAAGGTCATCATGACAAATAATTCCTATGATGTAGTGGTAATTGGTGGTGGCCCAGGTGGTTATGTGGCTGCTATTCGTTGTGCACAGCTTGGGCAAAAGGTTGCTTTAGTTGAAGAGCAGCATTTAGGAGGTATTTGTCTTAATTGGGGGTGCATTCCCACAAAGGCCTTATTACGAGTTTCTGAGGTATATCATACGCTTCAGCATTTGGATGAATATGGTTTGTCTGCTAAAGGTGTGAGTTTTGATTTAAAGAAGATTGTAAAACGTTCACGAGATGTGGCTGCAAAGCTCTCTGGTGGAATTGGTCATTTGATGAAAAAGCACAAGATAGAGGTTATTGATGGACGCGGTATGCTCAATGGCAAAAATACTGTGAAAGTAACCAATTCAAAGGGCAAGAAGTTAAAAGATATTACTGCCAAAAATATCATTCTGGCAACTGGGGCTAGGGCACGTATTTTGCCAGGCCTAGAGCCAGATGGAAAACAAGTTCTAACGTACAAAGAGGCTATGGTGCCAGAGTCTATGCCCAAGTCACTGCTTGTTATTGGTTCTGGTGCTATCGGCATTGAGTTTGCTAGTTTTTATCAAAATATGGGCGTTCAGGTGACCGTGGTAGAATTGATGGACCGTATTTTGCCTGTTGAAGATGCAGAAATCTCGAAGTTAGCAAAGCGCCAATTTGAAGATCAAGGTATGAACATTATAACAGGTGCGTCAGTCACGGGTATTAAGAAGAGTGCAAAACAGGTGACTGCAGAAATTGACAAGGGTGGTAAAACACAACAGATCAAGGTTGATCGGGTCATTGTGGCAGCTGGTATTGTGGCAAACTCAGAAAAATTAGGGCTTGAGGCTACCAATATAGAATTGGAGCGTGGTCATGTGGTTACCAACGGTCATTGTCAGACAGCTGAGCCACATGTGTATGCTATTGGAGATCTTACTGGTGGTCCATGGCTTGCTCATAAAGCTAGTCATGAGGGTGTGATTGCAGCAGAGCATATTGCCGGACATAAAGTTCATCCAATGGATAAATCAACTATTCCTGGCTGTACGTATTGTAGGCCACAAATAGCGTCAGTAGGATTAACAGAGCAAGCTGCAATTGATGCTGGTCATGAGGTTAAAGTAGGACGTTTCCCATTTTCGGCCAATGGAAAAGCGATTGCCATGGGCGAAACCGACGGTTTGGTAAAAACTGTATTTGACGCTACTACGGGTGAGTTGTTGGGAGCACATTTAATTGGGGCTGAAGTAACAGAAATGATTAATGGCTTTCTGGTGGGCAAAACATTAGAGGCTACTGAGCTTGATCTAATGCACACCATTTTCCCGCATCCAACCTTATCTGAAATGATGCATGAGTCGGTGTTAGATGCTTTTGCCAAGGCGTTGCATATTTAGTTGATATGACTTTATAGTATGTTACAATAGTATGATAATTATTGTGCTATAATATCTATGTGAGTTCGGTATGGTTAATCGTGTGACATTTACGCTTGATAATGAAGCGCATCGTTTTTTAGAGTCTTCGGTTGGAAGAAATAAAAGCGCTTTCATAAATGACTTGCTTCATAAAGAAAGTAAGAGGCAATTAAGAGAAGCTATTATTCGTGCTAATAAAGAGGAGGCAGCTGATCAAGAGTACCAAAATGAGTTGGCTTTGTGGGATGCTACGCTGAGTGATGGACTGCCACCTGTTGAGGAGTAAAGATAAGTGTATAAGCAGATGGAGATTTGGTGGGTCGATCTAGAGCCTTCCGTTGGAGCAGAAACAAATAAAAAGCGCCCCTGTGTTATTTTGCAGTCAGATGATGTTAATATTCAATCAAAAACTGTGATTGTTGCTCCAATTCTTCCAGGCCATAAAGATTGGCCGTTTGTTGTTAATATAGTTCCTACTAAGTTGAATAAATTGGACAAAGATCGTAATATTAACCTTAAGTATATGCGGGGAGTTGATGTTTCAAGAATTAGCAATAAGCAAGGGAAGATTGATGGAGTGTATTTTGCTGATATTGAGCGTGCGTTGAGTATTGTTTTTGACTTACAGGGTACGTGATATATTTCAGACTACCTTTAAACTAACCTTATTCATTTAAAGTAGCCTTTATATTAAGTAAGGCTAAATTAAAGTTAGAAAAATAGTATTCTGATATCTAGCTCTATCTGCATAAAATTGCTCTAATTAATGTAATATGCCATTATGAAAATCATTTACCATCGCTGTAATCACCTTGAACAAATAACTACCGCACTTGCCTATGATGGTTTTGAGAGTGACGTGCAAGTGTCACAAGATGGTGTTCCGGTATTATTTCACGATAATGTTTTAAAAAATGGCAACAGGGTTGCTACTGTTCGAGCTAGTGATCTTCCGGGATTAATTACGGTGAAGGACTTTTGCCAAGCATTGGTGAATGCAGGCTTTCAAGGTGAGGCCTTTTGGGAGCTCAAGAGTGATGATCCGCGATTGCCAAAGGCATTTGGTGCAGTGATTGCCCAATTTAAACAGTTGCAGCATATTGTGGTATCTTTTTTACCTCAGCATTTAAAAGCGATGCATGCGATTATGCCTTCTGTAAAATTAGGATTGATTGCTAAAGATGCGCGCTTACCAGATCATCCTGCTGATTTTCCTGGTCAGTGCTCGTTTTACCAAGCGCCAAGTGTGGGACAAGTAGAGCATATTTTACCTGATATTGAATTATATACACTTAGCTTAGAGCATCAATTGTGCGATGAATATGCTGCGCAGTTGCCGTATATGTTGTCATGTTATACCGTTAATGATCCACAATGTGTGCCAGATGAGTGTGATTATGTAATTACAGATGAACCAGAATTGCTTAAAGATGTTTTAGTTTGACCACTATTTGTCAGTCTTGTATAATTTGGAACTAGAGGGTGGCCAGAAAGTCCATTGGACAGTCAGGCCACCGAGGTTACTAAAACTATTTACGGTCCGTTAGGATCAAGATAAGTTTAAGTAAAAGCGCGACAAGCTTGAGAATTAGTCGCGCTTTTTCTTTGTTGGGCAAAGGAATCTTCATGATTCACCCCCT
>CALCTU010000074.1 GCA_937907045.1 uncultured Alphaproteobacteria bacterium | reverse complement strand
GAATTGCATAATTTTTATATCCCAGCCGGTGGTGATGAACCTGATCCAGTGATAAACCCAAAATTTGATCATAAACTCAAGTCACTTGATTTTATAAAAGATTGGTTTGCCAAAAATCGTGATCCCAAAAAACCAATGATAGCAGTGGGTGATTTTAATATTGCGCCATTAGAGCATGATGTGTGGTCGCATAAGCAGTTATTAAATGTGGTGTCTCATACACCCATAGAAGTAGAAAAATTATCTGCTATGCAAGATTCATTAGGCTGGATTGATGTGCCGCGTTATTTTGTGCCTGAGCAAGAGAAGCTTTATAGTTGGTGGAGTTATCGTAACAGAGATTGGAAAAAATCCAACCGTGGCAGGCGTCTTGATCACATTTGGATTACAGAGCCATTAAAAGATCGGTTGAAGTCACATGTTATTTTAAGTCACATGCGTGATTTTCAAAAGCCATCCGACCATGTTCCGGTAGTAATGGAACTTGAAAAAATTGCTGAAGCAGGGTAATCAGGTACATGCTAATCGTGAAAGCCCTAGGGGCGTTTGCTTGTCGCGCCGCAGCGCATTAGCGCGAAGGCATAAACGAAATACCATTTCTTTGAAAAAGAAAGAGGTATAGTGATATTTTAAGGGTTCAACTATGGTTGCTAATTTGTATAAACGTGTTGTGTTTGATAATCCTACGTGGGTTATTGTGGCGTATACGATGTTACTATGTACGGCATTATGGCAGGCAACAAATTTTCGTCTTGATGCTTCATCAGAGACATTGGTCCTAGAAAATGATGCAGCGCTTGCATATTATCGTACAGTAAGAGAACGTTATGGCTCTGATGACTATTTGATTGTTACCTATACTCCCAAAGAAAATTTATTTAAACAGTTGGTACTGGACGACCTGAAAGACTTAAGGGATGCCTTCAAGGCGCACCCACAGGTACAGTCGGTAGTTTCAATTCTTGATGTTCCACTTATTAACAGCCCGCCAGTAAGTTTGAGTGAATTATCAGAGGCCGTGCCTACGATTGATAACATGAATGTGGATATGTCAATGGTCAAAAGCGAGCTTACCACCAGCCCGCTTTACTCGAATGCTCTTATTAGTCAAGATGCTAGCACCACAGCTATTTTGGTTACGTTAAAGGCGCCACCAAGTGACTTAACCAAACAAGAGTTAGTTTCTTTTCAGCAAGATCAGATCAAAGAAATTCGTCATATTATGAAGCCGCATTATAATAATGCGGAGTTGTTTTTAGGTGGGATTCCGATGATTGTTGCGGACTCTATCAGTTTCATTGAGCATGACTTAGTAGTGTTCGGAGCGGGAGTCGCTGGGATGATCGTTATATTATTATGGCTAGCGTTTCGTCAGAAGCGTTGGGTGGTACTGCCATTAATTAATTGTTTTGCTACGTGCACATTGCTGATGGGATTCTTAGGTGCTACGGACTGGCCCGCTACGGTAGTGTCATCTAATTTCGTTGCTATTTTATTGATCATTACGTTGTCGTTAACCGTACATTTAATAGTGAATTTTCGTGAGCTACAGCAACAAAATCAAGATGCGGATGCTAAGGCGTTGGTTGTAATGATGGTAGAGCATATGGCGACTCCTTGTTTTTATATGTCCATTACGACTATTGTTGCATTTAGCTCCCTTATTTTTAGTGATATTCGGCCAGTAATTGATTTTGGCTGGATGATGAGTATTGGTATTGTTATTGCATTTATTAGTGTGTTTACGTTCTTTCCGGCCATGTTATTAATACTACCAGCGGCGCGTAGTGTTTTATTAAAAGATATGACAGCTAAAATAACACAATGTTTTGCACGTATTTCATTGGATTATCAAAAAGCGGTTATGACCGTATTTGTGATGATTTTGGTGGTGAGTTGTTTTGGTCTGAATAAACTTACCGTAGAGAATCGTTTTATTGATTATTATAAAGATCATACAGAAATCTATCGAGGTATGGAGCGTATAGATCTGGCGCTTGGAGGGACGACCCCTCTGGAGGTGATTGTAGATGCGCCAAGTGATTTTGTACCTCAGCCTGTATCTGAAAAAGATAAAGACTCCAGTGGGGCTAAAATAGCAAATGGATACTGGTTTAATAGTTTTATGCTTGAAGATGTTGCAGACATGCATGCATTCTTGGATGAGCTTCCTCAAACAGGTAAGGTGATGTCATTAGATACTACCATGCAAATGCTTTCTAGTTTGAAGGACCAAGATCCAATAGATAGTTTTTACTTAGCACTTTTGTATCAGGAGCTTCCCGATCAGTTGAGGCAAGTGTTATTTGATCCGTATATTTCAGACGATGGCAATCAATTGCGGTATAGCATTAGGGTTTATGAGTCTGATAAATCACTCAAGCGTTCGGAGCTGATTAAGCAAATAGAGACGCACTTGGTGGATGAAATTGGTTTGGATCAAGATCAGGTGAATGTCAGTGGTATGATGGTGTTGTATAATCATTTGCTACAAAGCTTGTTTGACTCTCAAATCAAGACCATTGGTGTGGTGTTCTTTGCCATCTTCCTTATGTTCTTAGTGCTTTTCCGTGATATAAAAATTGCCATCATTGCCATCATACCCAATATTTTTGCGTCCTCTACGGTACTTGGAATTATGGGATGGGCGGGCATTCCTATGGATATTATGACCATTACTATTGCAGCGATATGTATTGGTATGGCAGTTGATAATACCATTCATTACATTCATCGTTATCGTAAAGAATTTGCCAAAGATAAAGACGAGCATGCTGCGGCTGAACGTTCGCATGCCACTATTGGTAGGGCGATGTACTACACTACGATGACGATTAGTATTGGTTTTTCAATCTTAGTATTCTCTAATTTTGTTCCCACTATTTATTTTGGTATATTAACTGCTGCAGCAATGTTAGTTGCTTTGGCTGCAGACATGACATTACTTCCTGTATTACTGATGTGGTTGAAGCCATTAAAGCGCTAAAACAAAGATTGTTTGGTCAACGGTTTGTCTAAAAGCAAAGGCTTTTTGACAGGGAGTAAAGAACCTCTTTGACAATCGTTGATTAGTTTGCTATATCCGCAAACCCTTGTGCGTAAACCTTTTTTTTAAGTGAGTTAGCCAATGAAACTCATTGCCGGAAATAGTAATATTCCTCTTGCTAAAGATATAGCCCGTTATCTTGATATTGAACTGACAGAAGCGGTCGTTAAGCGTTTTGCTGATAACGAAGTATTTGTTGAGATTCTTGAGAATATGCGTGGTGAGGATGTGTTTATTATTCAGCCAACCTCGTTCCCCGCAAATGATAATATTATGGAACTATTGGTAATTATAGATGCGTTGAAACGTTCTTCGGCCAAGCGCATTACCGCGGTATTGCCGTATTATGGTTATGCCCGCCAGGACAGAAAACCAGGCCCGCGTACGCCAATTTCGGCTAAATTGGTTGCTAATATCATTACTACTGCGGGTGCAGATAGGGTGCTAACGGTTGATTTACATGCAGGTCAGATTCAAGGGTTCTTTGATATTCCATTGGATAATTTATATGCAGAGCCGGTATTTACCAAAGATATTAAAGAAAAATTCAACGGCGATAGCGCGGTAGTGGTGTCTCCAGATGTTGGTGG
>CALCTU010000073.1 GCA_937907045.1 uncultured Alphaproteobacteria bacterium | reverse complement strand
GTAATTTTATCAGCAACCTTGTCTGGTGATATTCAAGAAGAATCATTAAATGGTCGTACTATTATGATTCAAGGTAATTCTTACATGGCTCATTATGGTGAGGTGGATATTGATGCATCATGGCAAGGTTTTAAAAATATCTTTTCAGGCGAAAGTTTTTTCTGGGTGAAAGCATCGGGTCAGGGTACCGTTATATACAATGCTTTTGGTGTTATTTACCCAATTGATGTAGACGGAGAAGTGATTGTTGATACCGGTCATGTAGTGGCGTTTGAAGATCAGTTAGAATACAAGGTGACCAAAGTTGGAAGAAGTTGGATTACTTCTTTTTTAGGTGGTGAAGGTATGGTGCTGAAATTTTCTGGTAAGGGTAGGGTGTGGTGTCAGTCGCATAATCCAGTAAGTTTTGGTCGTGCTTTAGGGCCCATGCTATGGCCCAGGTAATAACGTTAAAAAATGGGTATAGGCGTTTAATCAAGAACAAGGAACTATTATGACCCAACCAACCGAATTTAATTATGAAATTAAAGGTCAGCCGGATTTTTCATATTTAACTGTCCACCTTGAAGCTGGCCAAACAATTAAAGCAGAAGCATCTGCGATGACTAGCATGGATACTAATATTTCCATGGCTACCAAATTTAAAGGTGGCTTTAAGCGTTTTTTTGGTGGTGAGAGCATATTTATTAATGAATTTACAGCAGATCAATTTGCTGGCCAATTAACCTTAGCTGGCGGTGTAATGGGTGATATTGTTCCTGTGCATTTGGACAATCAGACTATTTTTATCCAGTCTGGTGGCTTCTTAGCGTCGGGCATGGGAATACAAGTGGATACGAAGTGGCAAGGAATGATTAAGGGGTTTTTCTCAGGAGCTGGTTTGTTTTTGCTTAAGTGTTCGGGTAAAGGTGATGTGTTTATGTCGACTTTTGGTGGGCTTATCCCCATAGAAGTAAATGGTGATTATGTGGTAGATAATAACCATTTAGTGGCTTTTACAGAGGGGCTAGAATATAACATTACCAAGGTTGCTGGCTATAAATCATTCTTTTTCTCGGGTGAAGGTTTAGTAACTCGGTTTACTGGTCAAGGACGTGTATGGGTTCAAACTCATCAATATCCAGCGTTTGCAAGCTGGATTTGGCCATTTAGGCCCCAGAGGAACAGTAATTAGTAAGAAATATACCCAAAAGTTGCATATAGGGGTTTTAAAGCTGTCGTTTTTATGGTACACTTCTTGCGCCTTGGTGGTTTTTATTCATATATTTTAGGAGCATAAGTAGCATGTCTGATGTTGTAGCATTTCAAACTGGTGATAAAGTTGTATACCCTGCCCATGGCGTGGGTGAAGTTGTTGGTGAAGAAGTACAGGAAGTAGCTGGTATGGCTCTGAGTGTATATGTTATCACGTTTGAAAAAGATCGTATGACATTGCGTGTTCCGGTTGGTCGTGCTGAAGCAACGGGTCTTCGTGCACTGAGTTCTGCTAAGCTTGTGGATAAAGCAATTGCTACACTAAAAGGTCGTGCTCGCCCTGGTCGTGGTATGTGGAGTCGTCGTGCTCAAGAATATGAAACAAAAATCAACTCAGGCGATATGATTGCGATTGCAGAAGTTGTTCGTGATCTTCACAAAAATGTTGATGATCCAGATCGCTCTTACTCAGAACGCATTATTTATGAATCAGCACTTAGCCGTCTTGCAGGAGAAATGGCTGCAGTTGATGGTTCTGACTTGGATGAAGCTACCGCCAAACTAGAGCGCGTTCTTAAATCTCGTAAACCTGCTAACAGCAACGAAAAAGACACTGCTAAAGAAGTTGATGCTGAAGAAGATTTCGATGCAGCGGTAATGGTTGACGGCGAAGAAACATTTGAAGCGGCTTAGGGCGCTTTTTGAGAAAAACGGCGTGTAAATATTGGCTTGGAGAGCTCTTGTGGTGGGGTATACAATAATCTCCACTCGGGGGACAAGCTATACTACCTAAACCACACCCCGTAAGGTTTCAATCACGGCTTTATTTTCTTCTTCCTGGCCAATGGTAAACCGAATGCAATCAGGCAGGCCATAATTGGCAACTGGCCGTGCAATAATGCCTTCATTCATTAAGTGTTCGTTTACCTTGGTGGCGTCATCAAATTGCGCAAGGATAAAGTTACCTACACTTGGGTAAACATGAATACCAAGGTCAGTAAGTTGTTTGCTCATCCAGGGTAGCCAAGTATCATTATGTGCTTTGGCTTGTGCTGTAAATTCGGTATCCAGAACAGCTGCTTTGGCAGCTTCAATGCCAGCTCCACAAACATTAAAAGGTCCGCGTACTCGGTTTAATATATCGGCAATGGCTTCTGGGCAGTAGCACCAACCCACTCGAAGGTTAGCAAGTCCATAAATCTTAGAGAATGTACGGGTCACCACAATATTGGGGTGCTGATCAACAAACTCAATGCCATCAGAGTAGTCATCGTTGCCAACATATTCTGTATAGGCGCCATCAAGTACCAGCAAAATGTGATCGGGTAGTCCTTCTCGGAGTGTAATAATTTCTTGGCGAGTAATATAGCTTCCGGTAGGATTGTTAGGGTTAGCAATAAAGACTATTTTTGTATCAAGTGTTACAGAGGCTAATAACGCATCCACATCTGTGCGAAGGTCTTTTTCTGGTGCTGTAATGGGGCGAGCACCTACGGCCATTGATGAAATAGGGTACATCAAAAAACCGTACTGACTATAGAGTACGTCATCACCCGCGCCTGCATATGCAAGGCAAATAAGTGATATAAGTTCATCTGATCCTGCGCCACATACAATGCGTGTTGGATCAAGATTATAGACACTAGCAATGGCTTCATGTAGGTCGTATGAGCCAGGATATCGGTATAAACGATCAGCATTCGCTTTAAAGGCTTCTATGGCCTTTGGGCTTGGCCCAAGCGGTGTTTCGTTGGACGATAATTTAATGGTAGGTTTATTACTTTTAGTTTTAGACAAGCCGCCTTTATAGGGGGTGATGTCCATAATTGAGGGTTTTGGGGTAGGGACGTTGGTCATAATTAGTCTTTGGGTTGTATAAATCATTAATATGCACTATATTCCGGGGCCTCGCATTGTATCATAAGGGAATAGGATATGCCAACAACAATCAAGGCAACCTTTGGGCCTTCCTTTAAGGAGGTAGAAGTTGGTGATGTAGTGATTCTTGCTACAGACGAACCAATGGTGCTGGATTCTGGGACATCTGTTAGTGATATTCCCGTGGCATATAAAACGTATGGCTGTTTAAATAAAGATAAATCTAATGCCATTGTGGTGTGTCATGGTCTAACGGGTGACCAATATGTGGCACAAGATCATCCAGTGACGGGTAAGCCAGGTTGGTGGCATGATATTGTAGGGCCAGGTAAGATTCTTGACACTGACCAATATTATATTATTTGTGCCAATGTGATTGGCAGTTGTTTAGGTTCGTTTGGACCAAAATCTGTTAACCCTGAGACTAACAAGCCTTATAACCTAGACTTTCCGGTGATTACGATTGGCGATATGGTCAAGGCCCAAAAACTACTGGTAGATTATCTGGGAATAGAGAAATTATTCGCAGTTATTGGTGGGTCTATGGGTGGCATGGTTGCACTTGAGTGGTCAGTGCGCTTTCCGCAATCACTGAAATCATGTGTTGTGATTGCATCGGCGGCACGTCATACAGCACAAAATATTGCTTTTCATGAAATTGGTCGTCAAGCAATTATGGCTGATCCCAATTGGGCAAAAGGTGAATATATAAATCAAGGTTTGTATCCAGTTAAAGGACTAGCTGTAGCCAGGATGACCGCACATGTGACGTATCTTTCTGAGGCGGGATTGCAAAGTAAATTTGGACGTGGTCTACAAGATCGCGATCAGTTATCTTATGGGTTTGATGCAGATTTCCAGGTGGAAAGCTACTTGCGGTATCAAGGGGTAACATTTGTGGATCGGTTTGACCCCAATGCATATTTATATATCACGCGGGCAATGGACTATTTTGACCTTGTAGCGCAGCATGATGGTATGCTTGCTAAAGCATTTGAAGGTACGAAGGTTGAATTTTGTATTGTTTCTTTTTCGAGCGATTGGTTGTTTCCAACGTCTGAGTCCAAACTTATTGTGCATGCACTCACTGCAGCAGGTGCTAAGGTAAGCTTTATGGAAGTTGAAACCAATAAAGGGCATGATGCCTTCTTATTAGATGAGCCAGAGTTTCATAGTACTTTGGATGGATTCATTAAACGTATTGCCAGGAGTGGATCATGACAAGTGTGATAAGACGTGACTTATTGGCGATCTCTAATCTTGTGCAACATCATTCAAGAGTACTTGAATTGGGATGTAATGAAGGTGATTTGCTTGAGCACTTACAAAACACAAAAGATGTTGATGGCCGTGGTATTGAAATATCCCATGCAGGGGTCAGTAGCTGTTTGGCTAAAGGTTTGTCGGTTGTGCAAGGAAATGTAGAGCAAGATCTTGGGCATTATCCGGATAAGTGTTTTGATTATGTTATTTCATCTCAGGTACTGCAAGCAACGCATAACCCTAAAGATGTATTGGCTGATATGCTTCGTATTGGTAAGCGAGTGATTGTGTCTATTCCTAATTTTGGTCATTGGAAGAATCGGTTGTTCTTGGCCTTAAGAGGGCGTATGCCGGTTACTTCTGCGCTTGCCTACCAGTGGTATGAAACGCCCAATATTCACTTTTGTACGGTAAAAGACTTTGAGGTTTTGGTAGCTGAACTAGGTGGGCATATTACGGATAGGCTTTACTTAGATGAGGATGGTAGTGAGCTTAATTCTTTTATGGCGCGAAGTTGCAATATATTTGCGAGTAAGGCTGTGTACACAATAGCACTTTCTTAATAATGCATCGAGCCTTAGGCTTTTTAAAATCTTGCAAAAATGCCAAAAATGGTTAAAATGTTAATTTTTTTGGCAAATTGCGTATAATAAGTAAGAAATCTTCTTGTGCTAAGGCTATAGCAAAAGCAAGCATTGAAAATACAACATTACGATAAACAATGCATAAGGATGTGTTATGGGTGAGGGTACTGAAGCTTCAAGTGGTAATGGTGAGACGTTTGATATGCGTCTTTATATCATAAAATTATTGCAAGATTATGCTACTCAAGGGCAAAAAGTTATTGCCGTTATAAAAAGTGAATTTGCTCATATGCACTCAAAAGATATCCCGGACTGCTTGGGTGAAATTGCTAAACATTTAACAAAGCCATCCTTTATAAGAGCTAAAATAATAATTGCTGCGTGTGATGCGGTAATACAGCGTGCGAATGTGAGTTTAGCTTTAAAGAGGCAGGCCGAGCGTATGTTGGCAGACGCGCAAGAGGAAAAGAAAAGATGTAGTAAGGTTACTTTTAGTAAGGGCGTTATTGATAATGAGCGGCAACCATCTTCACCAGAGCAAATAACGTTTAATAAGAAACTTAAGTCAGTAAAAGAATATTTAAAGCCACTATCAGAAGATCCAGATTGTGAAATGTGGATAAATAAACTTACCAGTGCCCGAGAAGACCTGCGAAGCCTTTACCAAGATGATATTGCTACTGAGAGAAGTCGTGAAAAGTGTATCTCACTATTAATCAAAATTGCATGCAAAGCGCCATCATTATTTTCTGAGAAAATAATAGATAGTTTTAAAAGTAGCCATCATCGCCTGCGGTTATATAATGCGTGTTCCAAGGGGTGGCTGAATAGATCTCAGAAATGCCAAGAGTCTGATGTTGTAAATTATTTTTATGAGAAAGCAATTCCATGTATAAAAAAGGAAATTGAAATTTGGAATGAGCTCAAAGATGGTCCGGTATATATTGACATAGAAAGATTTACAATTTGTCTTGCTAATGCTCATTTAAGATTAGGAGATGTTTATTTTTCGCAAAATAAAAATGATTTAGCGGTTCATCACTTTTCATTGGCAGTGGGTGAGCGACAGACAAATTCATTTATTGAGAATTTTGCAAAGATAAGCGACCTTCATGGTCAGATTGCAAATAAAGCAATACATTTGGCTGTTATGCGGGCCATTGCCTATGATTATAGTATAATACATCATCAAACGGTTTCTGATTTTGGTTTTGTCTTAACAGAAAATCAAACTCAGTTTAGTGGTTCTTTGACTGAAATAATCCAAAGTAAAGGTTACACTATTCCCACTTATGCTCAAATTCAACTATTGGCGCAAGCAATAAAAAAAGTTGTAACATGTGAATATAATGAATCTAGGACTTATCTAACATTGTCTTTTGCAAGCCGCCAGCCGTCATCAAGTGTTACAAGGTCTAGCGTGTCAAATGATCGCAACCCTTGTTGTACGATACTTTAAGGTTGGAGTGTTGTCTGGGGTGGCTATAGGCAATAGCATGGCGTGTTTATTAAGTAAAAATTTATTCAATTAACCTTTTCTTGACAAGTAAGCTGATTATTACGATACCATGTATGGTAATCTAGGATGAATCAGAGGCAAGGAAGGAAATAATATGGCAAAGGATTGTGGTATACATGTGTCTGCATATGCGAGGCAGACATTTGAGTTAGCATTCCAGAGGCTTGTAAAGCTACAACAAAATTTGCATGAAAAAATAACAACAGTACATGAAGGGGGCCTCGAGAAGCCTCAAGATCAACAACATGATTTGTTTATGACTCTGGCCAGCAGTGGCTATACGTTTGATCGATTATGTAATGAGATGCAGAGCAATCTAGACGATGTTTATCGCCAAATCAAACCTGATGATATGCCAAATTTAGACCTATTGCACAGTTTAAGAAATTGGCAATCAACGCTCAATAATGGCACTGAGCAAGAGGTGTTGAGGCTGAAGCAACATTTGGCTAACTACCAGTCTTGTTATCGTATGGTTGAGCTTGCGCAAAGATTATGTAGTAATTTTAAGAAGTGGCAAGATGAAGGGCATGAAAATGATTTTGGTCCTCAGTCTGAGTTAGGAGAGTATTATTTTGGGCTTATTGCCCCTGTGATTGAGTTGATAAATAATGATGCAAAGCAGATGGGTTTTTCAGTTTCTGTTGAAGTATCAGCGCGTCGTGAACAGGACGATGCTCATATTTCTGTCTATCCCCAGATACCAAGTTCTGTGCAACAGAGGGAGGCTGAATGTAGTGAAGAAGGTTATGAAGAACATATACGCCAAGCACTAAAGGATCCAGAATGTATTGGTGGTTATGACCCTAATGGTAGTAGGCGTCTTGCAGTACGATATTATATGCAGGCTATCACCCAGGCAGCTCCGGAAGATAAAGACAGTATTGCCAGTAAAATGCAGGGTGTAGTTAAGAACATGATTTTGGTGGATGTTTTTAGCTGTATTAGAGATATTGAGGCACTTTGGGAGCCTTCGGAAGATAGGGCTAAAGTTGTCATTAATTTATGTAAGATAATTAAAAATCATGTTGAAGCAAATTCTAGTGATATTAGGCGTGCTAAGTTTCTGTTGACAGGTGAAAAACAAGAAAGAGCACGCTTTCGTAATGTTTCGTTTGATCAAGCCGTTATTGACCATGAGGTTAAGCCGTTAACAAATGTTAAAAAACGTCTTGAAGAAGCTAAAAAAAATTTAAAGGCGTTATTAAAAAGTGATCCTGATAGTATCAGCGCTGATCAACTTAAAGCTATTCAAGGTGCAGTTCTGGACGTTTATAAAAACAGAAACTCTAAAGAAAGCAACTTCACCGACTTCGATATTGCTAATTGTTTGAGGTTGTTAAAAAAAATAGCGAGTGAGGCTCCTGAATTATTCACAAAAAAGATAATGAAAACCTTTAAAGATGATACTCGGCATTATCTGAAAATAATAAGGGCATGTTCACAAGGGTGGAGTTTTAAAGGCAACAGAAGTCAAGATGATACAGAAAGAGAATCGTTATATAACAAAGCAATTGAGAGTTATAAAGCCGAAGTTACATTGCTAGATAAAAAAGCTAAAAAGAAACAGGATGTAGAGTTAGAACTTGATTATCAACATATTGCTGCGCAAGCATATAGCGAAATGAGTCTTGTGTATCATGCATTAGGTATACCAGATGAAGCCATATATTATATGTCCAGAGCATTGCCAGAAGAAAGAGTTCATGCCCAAATATTAAAAGTTGTTTATAAAAACAGTGATGTAAAGGCGGTTATGGCAAGCGCTATCAGAATGATTATTGTATGTAATATTGTAGGTGTAACAGTGTCAGAGCAATATCGCTTTTCATTTGCTACTGAGGATATGCAAAACCAGTTCAGTGCAGACATAATTTCAGCTATGCGTGAACGTAAGTGTAAGATTCCTGATAATGAACAGATACAAGAAATATCAGATCAATTGGCGCAAAGAACTAAAGTTGTTAAACGTACGGAAACAGACCATAAAATAACACTATCGTATGATCTTAAGCAGGCAACAACGCTCTCTGGTGCTGGTGTGTCTGGGCCTGCTCAGAATGCGAGTTGTGTTAAGTAAGTGTGGGTAAGTAGATGTTGGTAATATTTAGTATTGACCGGTTCCATGTATTTAAGATATTTGTAAATTAATAGTTTAAAAATAAATAAAATAGTTTCAATTATTAATTGTTGCTTATTTTGTGGTTTTTGGGGGGAAGTAATGCCAGCGTCAACAGCAAGTAATCCAGAGTTTGAGTGTAAGATTTCCGTCCATACTAATGAGGCAGATGCGGCTCTGAGAAATGTTAATAAGTTTCTTGAGCGGTTTGAGCAGGCGGAAGTTTATGATAAAAGTTTGGCGAGTAAATTAATTTCAACCATTCAAGTTGCAGAGGGAGGATTAAAGGCTTGCGTCGAATTGGCATTAGAGGGTGATTTACGGGATAGAAAATTTGGTCCTAATCCTCAATGGATTGAACAAAATCGTGATACTATTAATGAAAAACTAAGAACTCTTTTTGCCTTTCGTAAAAGAGTCCGCCAAGTACAAGACAATTTTTGTTATGAAATTGAAGATGTGAGGGGTTTTCTTTTATTAAAACAATTTTCTGTATCATCAAGATGGAACGAAGATTTAAAGGAACATGAAACCGAAGTTGGATATTCTGCTAGTAGCAGTGAGGGTGATTCTCCGCCTCCAAGCCCACGTCCACGTCGTTATAGGGGCTCGTCGTCAGCAAGAGCCGCCCAGAGTAGTTATACTTCAGATAGTGAAGATTCGGAATATGATTCCCCACCACCAAGTTCGCGCCCTCGTCATTATCGGCATTCGTCATCGGCAACAGCTGCCCAGGATAGTTATGCTTCAGATAGTGAAGAATTTTCGCAAAGTTCGGAGCATGACTCTCCACCACCATATAGACGAAGAGCTTCAAGTCCACTATACCAAACATTTACCCGGCGAACAGAATATGCTAATGGTGAGGTTTCAGAAGAAGAAATACAAATAGAATTAGACGCAGATGAGTTACCTGCAGGAGCTAGAGAAGCATTAGATAGAATGTTTGGTAATTGGATAGGGCAGTTTTCTCAACAGTCTAGTCAGAGGCCAAGAAGTTTTCGGAGGCCGCCGCAATCAAGACCAGTCCCATCTGCGCCACCACCACCGTCTTCCCCGCCACCGCCTTATCAAAGAACTGCTTCGGGTGATCAGGCAAGCCGTTCTAATTGGCGAACAAGTCATGGGAGTCCCGGTAGTTCACCTAATACAAGAAGAAAACCATCTGCACCACCACC
>CALCTU010000072.1 GCA_937907045.1 uncultured Alphaproteobacteria bacterium | reverse complement strand
TAATGATTAGCCCAGAGCTTCAGAAAATTCTCTCCAAAGATGGTTTTATGGTTGCATTGGCAAGTATACAAGAACATTGGTTTGCAGGTTTGATAGGTACGCTTGCTACAATGTTTTTCTTTTTATTTGTAAAATATGCAGGATTAAGATACCGCATGAATCATACAACATTCAAAGGCATTAGAGGGTCGCTGGGTGGTAGCGCAATTAAATATGGGATGGTTGCCACATTGATGATGGTGGGGCTCTTTATGGCATCGGGGTTGATTGTGATAGCATTATCCTTTGTTGCAACATTCTTATTTCTTGGTGCAGGAGGAGTTTTTCTTATACCGGTGGTAGCCGGTTTAGTTGGTGGTTTACTCGGATTTATCGATTTTTGGAAAGTTAAATATATTGTCAGTAATATGAGTTTTGGCGGGGAGGCCTTCCAATTTAAAGGGACTAAGGGAAGTTTGGTAAAAGCTGGAGCACTTCATTTAGTAGGGATTGCGCTTGGCATGGCATTACTTACATTCTTATTTGCGGGTTCATTTGATGTGAATAATGGCAATGCAGTTGCTACTGGCTTTGCAGGGTTTTTCTTGCCGGTAATGTTTGTAATATTATTTATTGCTGCGCGTGCTTGGTATCGGGCAAAATTCTTGCAGGCGTTTATTGGTGGTGTTGAGGGCGATACCATACGATTAAATGCAACTCATACATTTGCAGGTATATTATGGGTGAGGCTTGGCAATATATTATTGCTATTATTAAGCTTTGGTATAACAATGGGGATACTAGGGATATTAGATGTTGTGGGAGTGAATTTTGAATTTGCTTATGCAGAGTTTGTAACAACCTTAATTATTATTGTTGGCACTGCATCAGTGATGCCGATTGTGTATCACCGAATGATGAAGTATTTTATTAATAATATTGTAGTATTCGGTAATCCGCTTAGTGAAGAATTTTTGCAAGAGAGTCAGAAATCTGGAGCCTATGGTGACGCAGCGGATGAGTTTTTTGATGATGCTGGTCTTGATATAGATATGGGTTTAATTTAATGGAGCCTTTAAGCCAATATGAAGGAATTTTTTATGATGGCTTAACGTCCAAGCAACATCCAGTTACGGTGACATTGCACCAAGGAATGCTAGTGTTGCAGTTTAACGAGACTGATCAAAGCAAACAGTGGCAGTACGATCATATATCAATTGTTGATTTTCCTACCAAAGAGAGCCCTGGGCGTATTACATATCAGCTTGATCCAGATGTTCGTATTGTCATTAATGCAGAGTCATTTTATACATCTATTAAAGAACATCTTCCTAAGAAAGAGCGATTTTGCAGGCATTTTGCAGAGTATATAGGATGGAAATCGGTGGTGCTGATTGTGATGCTTATTGCGATAAGTATTCCCGTTATTTATCAGGTGATAGAAGATAATATTACGATGCAAGATGAAATTGAAGTGGCAAAAGCGTTGCATCATTCTTTTGTTGAAAAAAAGAAAATATGTTCTGATGTTAAAGCTGAAAGTGCTATGCAAAAAATTATTGATCATTTAACGCCGCATATCCAAACACAAAATAACATAGATTACCGTGTGACTGTGGTTATGTCGGATATGCCCAATGCCATGACAGTAGGAGGCGGGTTCATAATTATAAATGACCAATTGTTATTGGATGCAGAAAGTCAAGAGGAGCTCATAGGTGTTCTTGCCCACGAAATGGCACATGTAGAGCTTAGGCATATTTCTAAGCGTATAGCCCAAATGACGATGTTTAGCATTCTGGATTTTGCTATTGGAGGTGGTGGATTGGTTACCACAGCAGCCTTTATGCAAACATCATATTCTCGTAAAGATGAAGAAAGTGCTGACCGTTGGGCTGTGGAGTTGCTGCATTCAGCAAAGGTTGATCCTGATGGGTTAGGTGCTTTTTTTGCAAGGCTTCATCAAAAATATGAAGCGACTATAGAGCAAGAATTTGGCGAATCGGTAAAAACAATGATGGAACATTTATCGACCCATCCAGCGTCAGATCATCGTCGCGAATATGTAAGTCAAATGCGTAATGACAAGATCAATTATAGCCCTGTACTGGATATTAATGAGTGGCTTGACCTTAAGTACGTTTGTAGTAAGAAACGTGAAGAAGAGTCAAATAAAAGCGAATGTGTGTGGAATCAGTAATAAGTTTACAAAATACTTTTCTTGATTTCATCTAGCCGATTGTCGCGACCACATCGATATCTGTAATAATTATATCGTATGGGGTTGCGTTCATAATAGCCTTGGTGATATTCCTCCGCATCCCAAAATGTTGATGCTGGAATAATAGGGGTAATAATGGTCTGGTCGAAGCGTGCTTGCCATTTTTCCAATGAAGCTTGGGCGAGTTCTTTTTCTTCTTCATTCTGATAAAAAATGGCAGCGCGGTATTGATCTCCTCTGTCACAAAATTGTCCGCCATCGTCAAATGGGTCAATATTTTGCCAAAAAACGGTTAATAATTGCTCATATGTGACTTTAGACGGGTCATATTGCACTTTGATAGCTTCATAATGACCAGTATCTTTATAGGATACGTCTTCATATGAAGGGTTATCCAAATGTCCACCAGTATAACCAGAGATGGCATCGTACACGCCTTCAATTTTTTCGTATGGTTTTTCCATGCACCAAAAACATCCTCCAGCAAATATAGCGGTTTTAGTGGTGTTATTTTCGGCCATTGCTTGTACTCCAGATAACAATACTACGACAAAGAATAAAAAATAGTTTAAAAGTGCGTTATATAAGGGCCGTTGGTGCATTATTCTTCTCCCTCTTCTTGAGGTATAAATGTAAGGGCAAGGCCGTTGTTGCAATATCGTAGACCGGTAGGTTCTGGCCCATCCTCAAAAACATGCCCTTGATGTCCACCGCAGCGGGCACAGTGATATTCTGTGCGTGGGAAAATAAGTTTATAATCAGTTTTAGTTTCAACATGACCGCTAATAGCTTGCCAAAAACTTGGCCACCCAGAACCACTTTCATATTTGGTGTTTGCGTGAAATAATGGTAACCCGCAGGCAGCACAAACGTAGGTTCCTTGGCGCTTCTCATTATTAAGGTGGCTGGACCAAGATGGTTCTGTACCTTCCTCTCGTAAGATATGATATTGTTCATCGGTTAGTCTTTCTTGCCATTGGTCGTCAGATAGTGTCATTGTCGTAAAAGAAGATTGCTGTTGTGTTTTTGCCATAGTGGGCGCCCACCATAACCATGCACTAAGGGTTGATAATCCTACAATAGTTATGAGAGTGTATTTCATAATAGCACCTTAATTTTAATGGTTATACTACATAATTCGTAGCAAATACTAAATAGGTTACTTGCTATTGGCATGAAAATCGCATATCTGTAGGATAAACAAAATATTTACTGCGAGGATACGGTTGCGTGATGAACAAAGTAAAGCCTTTTTTACAGGGAGTTGCAGTGTTTTTTGCTTCAATTTTACCTTTTTCGGGACGGATATTGCCGTTTAATTCGGTCCTTAATGCTGATCCAACGTTGCAGGATTGGCGTCATGTTGGAGCAGACATTGATAATGCATTGGTTCGTTATCGCCGGATGCGAGCCCGTTCGAAAGCATAGATATATTTTAATGGCTATATTTGGATATATTTAAATTTAGGGAACCATTTATGAAACAGCGACGACACGGACATAGACGTTCACATTATAAAAAGCAACGTGTTGGAAGTAATGATAATAGAAGTAACACTCCAGCAGTGAGCGCTGATAAGAGTACTGTTGCATCGTATGATGAATTGGATCTTACGGTATTGCCGTCGGCAAGTTTACTGCAAGAATATGAATATGCTACTGACGGTGCAGCTGACCGTATATTGGATATGGCTCGTGAAGAGCAGCAACGTAGGCTTGCGTGGGAAGATAGGCATTTTCATTCATATCAACGGACCATTAGATGTGGTCAGTTTTTTGGTTTTTGTGCGTTTACAGCAGTTCTTATTGAAACCCATAATCTTATATCTATTGGCAGGGAAGACCTGGCCTTGATTATCTTTATGGGAGCAATGATTACCGGATTGTTGTCTGCGTTGTTATTTTCGTCTGTATCTTCGGGTCCAGACCGGCCAAAGTCCAGAAGGATTCGTAAAGAATCTAAAGACTCTGGGAATTTTAATAAAAACACACGTAAACGACGCTCACGTTCTTCACGTAATCGTCGTCATCAGTCCAAGCAAACTAATGCATAACGTTAAAACAACCCTGGCTTATAGGGGTGTTTTCTTACGAGGGGGTGATATGATAAGGCAGGTAGGTCTTTTTATTGGTGTATGTGCATCATTATTTCTTAGCGGTTGTGAAACGGCACAAGACAGTTTGTCCAGAGCGCGTAATCAAACAATTTTAATTGAAACGCCATATGTTAAAAACGCACGATGCACGCTTGTGGACCGTAAAGGGCATAAGTGGAAACTAAAACGTTCGCCAAATACTGTTGTTGTTAAAAATGGGTTCTCACCACTTAATATTATTTGTCGTAAACCAAAATACAATGATGCGGTAGTTGTGTTAGATGATGAGCCTATATGGTTGGTTGGCTATACCAATTACATAGAAGAGGCTAGTAGTTTATTACGTGATCCTTTTGGATCTATAAAACGTAAATATCCGGCGCATATTTCAATTTGGTTGGAGCCCAAAGTATGGGACTCAGAAGAAGCGTATAATTTGTGGCACAAAAAGAAAGATGAGTATTATAAAAAAGAAGCCCGGCTTCGTAAAGAGCGGCTAGAAGAGATTGACCGCAAGCGCGCTGAAGCAAATAAAAATAGTATTACGGATATGATTTCATCCATTCCATATCAAGGATCACTAAAACCAAGACATTTATTTGGTCGATTTATGGGAGTGAATTGGCTTAATTCTGTGTTGGGTGAAGATGAAGAGGATCCAACTATTATGAGTCAAGAGGGTACAAAAGTGGTTGAGGATCCTAATAATATGGCTAAATCAAAGGCTGCACAAACACTGAGCAAGCAACCTTTGTTGGGGCAGGCAGCTAAGCCTATTACGCCTCATAAAAACGCCAAACAGGCTTCGAATCCGTTTGTGAGTAACCGTGATGTTCCAGAGCCTGAGGAGGTTGACGATCAACCATCCATATTCCGTTGGTTTAGAGATTTGCGGCAGTAATGTTTAGGTTATGTTTTTTCTATACCATTGCTTTTTCAAAGGCATGGTATAGAGCTAACTTGTTTGCGGAAAAATTATATAATGAACTTGAATTCAAGCAATGTGCTTGCTATGTTCTGTCGCACGTTAGATGGACTGGGAAGGCAACGTACTTTAAAGTAAAAAGGCTGTTATGGCACTTGCTAGAGAAGAATATGATATTCGTACCAGAGAAGATTATGAAGCGTATGAACTCAAAAAACGTGATGCAGTTCAAGAAAGGTTTTTGCTAGCGGTGATGCATTCTGATGTGAGTGCAACAAGAAGGTTGCTAGCGGCAAATGCTCATCAAATAAATGTGAACACACCTATAGATGATCAACTTAATTTTCCGGTGCATATTGCATTTAATAACGGATGTATTGAGTTGGTTGAATTACTGCATCGTTTTGGCGCTAATATAAATGCCAAAGATGCAAAAGGAAACTCTCTACTTCATTTGGCGTTAATCAATAACCATTGTCAGTTTATTGATCATTTGTTTGCAATGAAGATTAAAAAAAATATTAGGAATACTGCATCACAAACAGCAATGCATTTGGCGGTAGAATTGGGTTTGGTCTATCCTTTAAGTCAGATGATTAATAACAGGTTAGATATTAACGTGCATGATTGGCGAGGAAGAACGCCATTACATTTGGCAGTAAGACGAGGTGATGAGCATATTTTTGGTATGTTGCTTGATGCAGGTGCAAATGTGAGGTTGTCAGATAAAGAGGGTAATACGGTTTTGCATTATGCGGTTGCATTGCATAAGGTTAATATGGCACGATTTTTAAGTAAAGATTCAGCTCTGTACGCACAGAAAAATCTTTCTGGTAATAAGGCCTTTGAATTTGCAAGTTCGGTGCCAATGAAGAAGCTTTTCTATTCATTAGATACGCTGTAAAACGTACTCGTTCTTGTTTGTTATGATTCATTACCCCTGCGTAGGAAGTTGCTCTATTAAACGATGAATAATACTGTTTGTAAGTAAGCGCCCTTGGTCAGTTATTTTAAGTGCTGAATTGTCATATTCTAGGTAGCTTTGGTCTTCAGGAAGGCTTTCGATGTAGTTGATAAAACTTTTTGGAAATGATTGAATGTTCAAGCCCTCTACTAGCCTTAGACCCATCATCAGTTTTTCGCAAGCAATGTCATAGTCGGATAATGTATCATGTGTTTGGATGCCATGGCCGTTTTTATTAACCAAATCCAACCATTTTTCGGGTTTGTGTACCGTCATGATGGAGTGTTTGTTACCTAAATCATCGGTAATTCGACTATGGGCGCCTGGTCCAACACCAAGGTAATCATGATAGCGCCAATAGTGTAAATTATGGCGGCACTGGTGATCGTGTTTTGCATAGTTGGATATTTCATACATTGTTAATTGGTGGGATGCTAGTATGTCATTTGTAAGGTCGTATAAGTCTGCGCAGCTATTTTCATCTGGTAGTGTGAATTTTCCATCATGAAATTGGCGATAAAATGGCGTTCCCTTTTCGATGGTGAGTTGATAGGCAGATAGGTGTCCATCGCATAACAATAATGCCTGGTGTAATTCTTCTTCCCAGTCTTTGAGTGTTTGGTTTGGTCTGGCATAGATAAGGTCAAAACTATAGCGGTCAAAGATCTCTTTTGTTAATTGTATGGCTTCAATTGCCTGAGCAGATGAATGCTCGCGTCCTAAGAATACTAAATCACTATCTCGTAATGACTGGATGCCTAATGATAACCGATTAATGCCTGTGGATTTAAAATCTTTAAATTTACGTAACTCTACAGATGTTGGATTAGCTTCAAGAGTGATTTCTATATCAGTAGCTAGTTGATAATGTGTATCTAGCCAATTAATTAACGAATCAATAAGGTTAGTAGGCATAAGTGATGGTGTGCCACCACCAATAAATATAGTGTCAATATAACCGTAGTGATAAGTGTCTAATAAACTACGAAGTTCTTGTTTGTAGGCATTTTCAAATGCTTGAACATCAATGGTGTCAGCAACATGTGAATTGAAATCACAATAGGGACATTTAGATTTACAAAAAGGCCAATGAAGATAGAGGGCAAGCTTTTTCATGGTGATTCGTGTTCAATATGTGTATGGTAGAAAATAAGGAGTGCTATACTTATAACTAACGATATAGGTCAAGGTATGTTTAAAGGAAAGACAAACGCTTTAAAAGCAATTTTGTGCTTTATTGCTGCTGTAAGTTATATAGTGGCGTTGGTAAGTTACGATTCACTTGATGCATCACTCAATAGGGCTTCCGGTGAGGAGCTTAATAATGCAGTTGGTCGTATGGGAGCTGTTATTGCTGATTTATCAATGCAAGTATTTGGCTTGGCTTCCTTTTCCATTGGCATTGCATTATTGATTTGGGCAAGGCGGTATTACCGAGAAGATAATGTGCCATTATTTGCTATTAGACTAACTGCGTTGGTAGGGTTCTTGGTAGGGGTAAGCACGCTATTATATTTTATTGATCCGCCTCAAGCATGGCCACTGCTTATTGGTATTGGTGGTATAGTGGGTAATGTGGTAGGTAATTTTTTGGTGCCACTGGTTGGTGTTTATGGTGCGGTTGTGGTGTCGTTGTTGAGTATTATTTTTCTTGCACATCCAGCGTTTGCTATACAATCAAGCGACTGGCAAGGGGTGCTTTCGGTATGTATGGTGGTAACAGGTAAATTGATAAAAATTGTAAGTGCCATTCAAAAGTTATTGATGTGGCCTATCAAAAAATTAATAGGCAAGCAAAGTGAGTCAATTGATATTGCTGTTCCTAAAAAACGTCCTGTTGCAAGAAAGGTTCCTATATCTTCTAATGTTGAATATGTTGCTCCAAAGCCCAAAAAGAAACCGGTTGCAAGGCAGCAAAAATTAAAGCTTTCGCCAGATGATTTTGATTTACCGGATGTGAAGTTATTAATGCCACCTGACCCTAGTAAGCAAAATACTGTAAATCAAAGTTCGCTCGAACAAAATGCCAAGCTACTCAAAAAAGTATTAAATGATTTTGGTGTTCAGGGAGAAATCACCAAAGTTAGACCTGGACCGGTTGTAACGTTGTATGAACTTGAGCCGTCACCTGGTACAAAATCTTCACGAGTCATAGGGCTTGCAGATGACATTGCCCGTTCAATGAGTTCGGTGTCTGCACGTATATCGGTTGTGCCAGGCAGAAATGTGTTGGGTATAGAGTTGCCAAATAGTAACCGTGAAACAGTTTTCTTGCGCGAGTTGTTGGAAACAGAAGATTATTTGGATGAGCGTATTAAGTTGCCAGTGGCACTTGGCAAAGATATTGGTGGTGAGTTGATTATGACAGATTTGGCGCGTATGCCACATTTGTTAGTGGCTGGAACAACAGGGTCTGGTAAATCGGTGGCCGTCAACGCGATGATTCTTTCATTAATATACAGATTGTCTCCGGATGAATGTAAATTTATTATGATTGACCCTAAAATGCTTGAGCTTTCGGTATATGAAGGAATACCGCATCTTTTGGCGCCAGTAGTAACAGAGCCCTCGAAAGCTGTGGTGGCATTAAAATGGGCGGTACGAGAAATGGAGCAACGCTACCGGGCAATGTCACATATGGGTGTCAGAAATATTGCCGGCTATAATAAGCGTATTGATGATGCCATGCGCAAAGGTGAAAATATAGAACGTAAAGTTCAGACAGGATTTGATCCGGAAACGGGCGAGCCAGTATTTGAGAACCAGGCATTAGAGATGAAGCATTTGCCTTTTATTGTAATTATTGTTGATGAAATGGCAGACCTCATGTTAACCGCAGGTAAAGACATTGAGCAATCCATTCAGCGCTTAGCACAAATGGCACGTGCTGCAGGCATACATATGGTTATGGCTACTCAGCGTCCATCAGTAGATGTTATTACGGGTGTGATTAAGGCTAATTTCCCAACGCGCATTAGTTTTCAGGTAACGTCGCGTATTGATTCGCGCACCATCTTAGGTGAAATGGGAGCAGAGCAGCTTTTAGGAATGGGAGATATGTTGTACATGGCCGGAGGAAGCCGGATCACGCGTGTTCATGGTCCTTTTGTGGATGACAAAGAGGTGGATGAAGTTGTGAATCATTTAAAAGCCCAAGGTGAGCCCGATTATGTTGAAGAGGTCACCAAGGAAGATGAAAGTGATGCAGGTGGTGATATAGAAAGTACAGGAGATGAATTATATGATCAAGCAGTGGCTATTGTGTTGCGGGACCGAAAGGCTTCCACAAGTTATGTCCAGCGTCAGCTAAAAATTGGTTATAATAGGGCCGCAAATATTATTGAAAAGATGGAAGAAGAGGGTATTATTAGTCAGGCAGGGAGTGCGGGAAAACGAGAAATATTGGTGAATTAATGCGATCATTTCATAATTACATACGCTATTTTACTGTTACGGCGATTATTTCATCGCTGGTAGCTTTTGGTTCATCTGCTGCATATGCTGTCTCTGGTGGAGATAACATTGCTCAGCATGAGCGAGATAAATTGCTTATCTATCAGCATGATATGCGCAAAATAGAGGCTTACTTAAATGGCCTAACAACATTTGTGGCTGATTTTACGCAAGCCACTGAAGATGGCGGTTTGTCCAAAGGCAGATTTTATTTGTCGCGTCCGGGTATGCTTCGGTGGGAATATCATCCGCCGGCAGAAATTCTGATTGTTGCCAAAGATAATCTTTTGGCCTATTACGATAAGGAGCTTGATGAAATTAGTTATATTAGTATTGATGAGGCATTGGCTGGTTTCTTAATCAAAGAACAAATTAATTTTATTGATGATATGCGTGTTACCGCCTTTCATAAAAAAGATGACTATATTGGCATTACTGTTACCCAGCAAGAGAAGCCTCAGGAGGGGAATATTACGTTGGTGTTTAATAAGGACATAACAAGTTTAGTTGGTATGGAAGTGGTTGATGCGGTGGGTAAAAGAACGATGATATCGTTTGATCATATTGTGCATCGAAAGCCTTTGGCAAAAAAACTATTTGATTTTCCGCGAAAAAAGCGTAAAAGAAGAACCCGTTCATAATAAAATACATTGTTGGTTACGTGTATGCCCAGTTTTGATATTGTATCTAAGGTAGATTTGCAGGAAATCGATAACGCTGTTCAATCAGTATTAAGAGAAATAGGTCAGCGCTATGATTTTAAAGGGAGTAATTGCTCATTAGAACGTGATGAGGCTAGCCTTACCATTGTTGCGGATGATAATTATAAGCTTGAGCAAATTCAGAATATGCTGAAGGTGCATATTACGCGTCGTAAAATTGATGCTAAAGCGCTTGAGTTTGGTAAAGAAGAAATGGCATCAGGAAATAGCATACGTCAAAAAGTAGAAGTGAAGCAAGGCATAGCTAGTGATGTTGCTAAGAAAATTAATAAAGAAATTAAAGCTAGTAAAATAAAAGTTCAGGCTACGATTCGTGGTGATGAAATGCGTGTGGATGGTAAGAAACGTGATGATCTACAGGCGGTGATTGTTTTGGTGAAAGAGCTTAACCTTGATTTGCCACTAC
>CALCTU010000071.1 GCA_937907045.1 uncultured Alphaproteobacteria bacterium | reverse complement strand
AGGATTTAACAGTGATAAAGTAGAAATTAGCCTTGATGATAGAGAACACAAGATAGCAATGCCACGAACAGGAGCAACGTTAGAAGTATCTATTGGCTATAAGGAAAGCTCAATTATTCATATGGGGCTTTACATCGTTGATGAAATTTCAGTTGGGTCATCACCTGCAACTATGACCCTTCACGCCCATGCTGCGGACATGCGGCAAGTAATGAAAGCACCGCGTACTAAGACCTGGGGAAAAATTACTATTGGTGACCTTGTAAATTCTGTTGCTGGTGAACATGGATTAGTACCTCGTGTTGCTGAAGAATTGTTATCAAAAGAAATTCAATATCTTTATCAAACAGAAGAAAGTGATTTAAACCTGCTGACACGTATAGCGTCAAATCATGGGGCAATTTCAAAGCCTGTAAACGGTAATTTATTATTTGTGCCTAAAGGAGAAGCAAAGGCAGTAAGCGGTAAACTTATTGTGCCCGTAACATTAGCAAGAAAACAGATTACAAGCTGGCAAGCTAATTTTTCCGAACGTAGCAAATATGGCGCTGTTGAAGGTAGTTGGCATGATAAAGAAACAGCCCAAAAAGAAAAAATCAAATTTGGAGATGGAGAGCCTGTTTATACGCTTCGTCACACAATAGACAATAAAGAAGAACTAACACGCAAAGTAAAGTCTACTTATGAACGTTTGCGACGTGGCACTGGCACATTAAGCCTTATCTTGCCAGGTAACACAAATTTATTTGCTGAAGGCAAATTAACCGTTTCAGGTTTACGTAAAGGTGTCGATGGCCTGTGGAATATTATAAAGGTTGAACACTCTTTGGATAATAGCGGTTATATCTGCCGTGTAAGTGCCGAAATCCCGAAAGCATAAATAATCAAATGTAGAGAAAATAATGGGAAAATCTGACAAAGAGAAGAATGATAAAATATGTCCGTTACATGACGAACTAGAGGAAATGTTATGCAGAGCAGCTGAAAAAGGCGCACTTAAAGCACTGGAGGATGTGGGCCTAGATGGTGAGCATGCAGCTGACGATATCAAAGAACTACGCTCACTACTATCAGCTCTTCGCCTTGCCAAACGCACAGCCTGGCAAACCTTTATACGAATAATCACTAGCGGAATATTGCTGGCAATTATGGCTGGCATTGCAATCAAACTCAAACTTTTTGGAGTGAAATAATGCGAAACATAAGAAAGTTAATAGCACATTGCTCAGATACGCCAAACAACAGAGACGTTACAGTTGATGAAATAAGAAACTGGCATAAAGAACGTGGTTGGAGAGATATTGGTTATCATTATGTTATTTATCGTGGCGGTGAAATTATGTCTGGTCGTCCGGTTGCAGAAGTTGGTGCACATTGTAAAGGCCAGAATCACGATAGTATCGGCGTTTGTTTAATTGGAAAAGATGAATTTACCACTGAACAACTCGATAGCCTAAGAAAGCTGTACGCTATGCTTGGTAATATATTCCAAGCAATTGAGGTTTATGGTCATAGGGATTTTACCAACCATAAAACCTGCCCAAATTTTGACGTTAAAGATGTTATTAAAGGATAAAATCATGAGCTGGAAAAATGTTGGAAAGACACTTGCAAAACATGGGTTAAATTTGCTAGGTAGCGCAATTCCAGGCGGACAATTTTTAACCGGTGTTGTAGCTGATATATTAGATTGTGAGGATAAGCCAGATACAGTTGACAAAGCATTGAAAAAAGCTTCACCAGAGCAATTTGCCCAATTGAAGAAATTTGAAATAGAAAATAAAACCGATCTGCAAAAAGCTATTCTTGCCAATGATACGGCTAGAATTCAGGCTGTTAATAATACAATGCAGCATGAATCAAAATCAGATAAATGGTGGCAATCTGGATGGCGGCCGTTTTGGGGTTTCATATCAGCAATTGCCTTCTTGTTTGAATCTATTTTGATAGGAATCCTTGCATATAAAGCTGTACTACAGGGAAATGCTACTGCTATGGCTATGATTCCACAAATGATAACTACTATGGCCACGTTATTTGCGGTCCCTGGTGCAATTCTTGGTATTTCTGCCTGGCATCGGGGTAAGGAAAAAATTGAAAAAGCAAAAATTGGTGGGATTTAAAATGACTCAAAAATTAGACTGGAAAAAACGCTGGATAATTATAATTACCGGAATTGTTATAATGATGCTCGGCCAGGGTAATTTATTTCAGATAATTGTTGGCACTACAATTGCACTTATTGGCATTTATTATGGGACAAAAGATTGGTTGCTAGCATATTTTAGAAAAATGTTAGGGCGAATAATTGATAAAATAAATAAAGCCCCATTTACCTCCTTTTTAATGAAGGTTTTTTGGTGGCCTTTCATCACGTAAATATTGAATAAGCTCTTCAGAGGCATGGTAGTATTCTTCAGTGGAGTTTTCGGTATAAGCTGAAAATTGTCTAATTTGATGCTCAACATTATATAACCTATGCCATAACTTTCTGTTAAGCTCTTGGTCACTCAAGTCACCATTTTCAATATGGTCTATAATTTTTTCAGATATATCATCAAGATGTTTAAGAATTATTTTTAAACGACATGAATATTTTTCCGACGCAATACAAGCTTCCATAGCTATAGAAAGTTTTTTCTTTTTTAGATCTTCAAGTTTTTTCGCATCAGTCATTCAATTACAAAAAGTGTTCTTATACAGAGTTTAAAATTCTTTTAAACTCTACCTATAATTGTAACATAAATGCGCTATTTTATTAACTATTTATTAGAGATACTACTAAATATTGCTGTATTATCTTGGTTTTAGAGCTATTAATGAGCAATAAAACTTGAGCATTTTCTAGTTATAGTTGCATGGATCGCATGTTGAGCTTTTAGTCAGTAATTATCTGACTTTGCAACAGATTGAAGCAGTTGAAACACTTTCTTGCGTATTTCAGGAGTAATAGTGTTATATAGCCTTATGAAAGCAAGCATTTCCCTATTATCATAGATCAGTTCGTTATTATTTTCTTCCTCCTCATTATCATACCCTGCAACAAACCAGCCAACCGATACACCCAATATTTTAGCAAATTCGTATAATCGTGAAACAGCAATTCTGTTTGCACCACTTTCATATTTTTGAATTTGCTGGAAGGTTATTCCTACCTTTTCACCAATCTCTCTTGACTCAGACCAATACTAATTCTTCTAGATTTTAACTTTTTGCCTACATATAGGTCAACTGTGTGTGGCATTACTTGTTTTCCTCAATAAGCTTAATATATTCCACTCTTTTTACAGCATTATCTATATTCAAAAACGCACGAACCAGCCTTATGATTTCCTTGTTGAAATTATCTTCATATTTTTCAAAGAAAAAATTTACCGTAACATTTAATGCGTGTGATATATTGAACAGGTGATGGGGAGTGGCCTTGGTAATTCCCTGTTCAATTCTGTTAATTTCACCTATGCTCACATTTGCCGTGATAGCGAGGTCATCCAGTCTAATTCCAAGCTCAGTTCTTCTTTTTTCTATCCGTTGCCCTATATGGATATCAATAGGGTGAATCCTCTCATTTCTCAGTTCTGTGTCCATTTGATTTAGTTTCTCCGGTGTCAATTATTTCAATTCTCCATGCTTTGCCTTTGGGTTTAACTTTGTATGTAAGGCTATCTTCACAAATAACCTGTTTGCTGGTGGTAAATATAATATTGTCGAAATATTTAGGGTCTTGGCACCGGTAGCCATTATCTCGTAAAATACTTGCAATCCCTTGCATTTGCATTGCTTTAATAAAAGAATCTACAGAATGTTTTATTGCCTCACTTGAGCGATTGTCTGTATTTATATCAGGGTTTCCGTATGTTTCCCAGGCACTTTGTAAACATTCACCATTTGGCCACTCGTAAAGGCACTCAAGATATGATAAATGGGCTTCTTTCGAATATGTAAGTGCTGTATTTTTTGCCCAGATTTCTGTTTTGGTTGGGTTTAAGGTTGTTGTACACCCTATGGCAATCATCGCTATGGTTGAAGCTAGAAAGTTTTTTTTAAGAATATTTTTACTGATCATATAGTTCCTTACGCTAATAATTAGCTAATATTTAATTATATTAGTTCTTAATAGACTATTTTACTCCTTAAAGGCAAGCGCATCAAGCTAAATGTCGCTATTTTACAAACCCAACTTTAATTAAATGGGTAATGTTATGGCGAAAAAGAAAGATGTAACCAATACTTGCGGAAAAAGGGTCAAAATAGCTCGTGTTAGCAAAGATCTTAATCAATTAGAGCTAGCAACAGCTTTGAATGTGGATTTTGATATTGATGTCAATCAGCACAGTATTTCAATGATTGAGCGTGGTGATCGCTTTGTTAAGGATTTTGAATTACTTGCATTGGCAGAAGTACTTGATGTCCACCCAATGTGGCTACTTTATGGTGATAAAATTCCTAAAAAATATCAATAATCAGCGTTGATCAGGTGGTGTGTATTTGCCAGATGCTACCATTTCATCATAAATAGCTTGTTTTTCTTGTTTGGTGAGTTGATCGTCATAAGCGCTAAAATGGGATAAACAAATCCGTTTACCATTTTCATCTTCTCCATATATGTCTTCTAGTAACATATATGCCTCTATTTCCAATGCACATGCCACACGAAACAATATATTTAGCGTAGGATTGCCTTTGCCATCTTCAAGATTTGCAATGTTTATTAGTTTTAAAGAGCTTGCTTTTGCTAACTCCTCTTGAGATAAGCCATTATCCTCACGATGAATACGGATATTATTGCCAAGATAGCGTTTGAATGTGTGATATTTTTTGGTTGAATAGTACATAAATTTGACTCCTTTGCTGGTTATAAAAACCGGCACCAACTAAAATTGGTGCCAGGAGTCGAAAACACGACACAACTCGTGTGAGCTTATTCCCATAAGGTATTTTATTACACCCGCTCCCGGCGCAGGAAATCATTTATACAAATATAGCGCAAAAAATGCATTTGCATATTAAATTCCACTGCTCACGGGAGTGGATGCCGGTTGTGTTAACGTTTTCGACGTCACAGCCAACATACTCAGAAAGCCTTGCTAATCAACAAGATAAGTCAAAAATTAATTATTTATCATCCAATTGCTTTTCTAACTTTTGCAAGGCAGCATCATTTAATTCTAGAATTTTTTGACGCAACTCTTCTTGGCCTATCACAATTCCGTTTATATCGAAGTCTTTTGTAATTCTTTCAATCATTTTTTCTTGGCTACCACTAATATCAAGAGTTACCAGCTCAAGTGCATATTCAAGTGCTTTTATATCATCCATATGCATTTGTTCAGCAGCCCATAAAGCTACAAATTTTCGTTGCTTACATTTTAAGCTAAACTCCACCTCTTTATCCTTAAAAAATTTATTTTCAAAAGCTTTTTCCCTTTCTTTAAAAATACTCATTTTGAGGCTCCTTTTAATTAAAATTACTATCCTTGATTATATATTACTATCTTAAGCCACGCTTAAGGTAACAGCGTATAATAACATTAATGTTCTTGAAAAAAGGAGAATAACTAATGTACCATCCAAAACTTATTATAGGCTGGCAGGAATGGATATCGTTGCCTGAGCTAGGCATTCCAGCAATTCGCGCTAAGATTGATACTGGAGCGAAAACCTCATCTCTTCATGCCTACCATATAGAGCACTTTATAAAAAAAGGGCAACATTATGTCCGATTTGATTTGCACCCCATTCGTCGCAACCGCACTATTTCAAAGCGCTGTGAATTGCCAGTTCTAGATAAGCGTACAGTTAAAAGTTCCGGTGGAGAAAAAGAAGAACGTCCTGTAATCAAGACTATATTGCATATTGATGGCAAGGAATGGGAGATAGAGCTAAATCTTACCAACCGTGATTATATGGGTTTTCGCATGTTAATTGGACGTGAAGCTGTCCAGAGACATGCAATGGTGCATCCTGGCGCCACATATATTCATGGTAAGATGTCTGATGATACAGCTAAAAAGAGATACAAGGAGTACAGCTCATGAAAATCGGCATATTATCACGCAACCCAAAACTGTATTCTACTAAAAGGCTCGTTGAGGCAGCAAAGAAACGTGGTCATTCAGTAAAGGTAATTGATGTTCTAAGATGTTATGTTGACATCGAATCAGGCAAACCTAAAGTCTATGATGGCAATGACAAGCCATTGGATGGGTTTGATGCTATTATTCCACGTATAGGCAGTTCCATCACTTTTTATGGCACAGCTATTGTACGTCAGTTTGAGATGGCAGGAGTATATGTTCTAAATGAATCTATCCCAATTACCCGCGCTCGTGATAAATTGAGAGCACATCAAGTACTATCACGAAAGAAAATTGGAATGCCAGTAACTGGCTTTGCGCATTCTCCTAAGAATACCGATGCACTTATCCGCCGGGTAGGCGGTGCTCCATTAGTACTTAAATTGCTTGAAGGTACACAAGGAAAAGGAGTCGTTCTCGCAGAAAATGAGAAGGCTGCGGAGAGTGTAATTCAGGCTTTTCGAGGCTTAAATGCCCATTTTCTTGTGCAAGAATTTATTAGAGAAGCAGATGGCGCCGACATACGTTGTTTTGTGGTTGGTGATAAGGTAATTGCAGCTATGAGGCGTACAGCACAACCTGGTGAATTTCGTTCTAACCTCCATCTGGGAGGCACCGCGGAAGTAACAAAATTAACGCCAGAGGAGCGTAAAACGGCTGTAGCTGCCGCTAGAGCAATAGGGTTACACATGGCTGGCGTTGATATTGTACGCTCTAAACGCGGACCATTAGTTTTGGAAGTTAATTCTTCTCCAGGATTAGAAGGAATTGAAACAGCAACAGGAAAAGATGTCGCGGGTACAATTATCGAATATATTGAGGAACATGCCAAGCCTGATAAAAGCCATCAGAACAAAGGGTAAAATATGACAGAAATGATAATTGCAGGTCACTCCATAAAACCGGGGGAGCGCAAGCGAGTTATGATTGAAACTGCGCCGCTTTACGATTTTACGTCAACAGGTATTCCAGTAGAGGTAATTTGTGGTAAAAAGGATGGACCAGTGCTGTTTGTATCTGCTGCCATTCACGGCGATGAGATTAATGGAGTGGATATTATAAAACGCTTGCTCAAACACAAAAGATTGAAGCATATCCATGGAACATTGATTGCCATTCCTATCGTCAACGTATTTGGGTTCAACACTAAAACTCGTTATCTTCCTGATAGACGTGATCTAAATCGGTGCTTTCCAGGAAATGATGATGGCTCCATGGCATCTCAGCTTGCTGATATTTTTATGAAAGAAATTGTATCTAAAGCAACGCATGGTATTGATTTACATACAGGCGCGATTCATCGTAGTAATTTGCCGCAAATTCGAGGGTGTTTTGACGATCCAGAAACCAAACGACTAGCTGAAGCATTTGGTGTGCCGGTAATGATTCATTCTGATCTAAGAGATGGTTCATTACGTGAAGCTGCGAAAAACCAAAAAATGCCTATGCTTCTATTTGAAGGAGGAGAAGCATTACGTTTTAGCGAAACAGTAACACGCATTGGTGTTAGAGGTATTATTAATGTTATGGAAGTTATTGGTATGCTACCTTGTGAAGAAGGCGTATGCGAGTTTTCTGATTCATTCCATGCTCACGATAGCCATTGGTTACGTGCCCCATACAGCGGTATTTTGCAAGTAAAGAAACGTTTAGGTGACCGTGTTAGAAAAGATCAAGTGCTGGGCATTATATCTGATCCGTTTGGAAACCATAGATATGAAATTAAAGCTAAATTTGACGGAATTATCATTGGTATGAGTATGATCCCTTTATTTAATAAAGGGGATGCAGTATTTCATATTGCTACATTTGAAGATGCCAAGCTGGTTGAAGATAATATTGAGCAGTATCAAGATGCATTACTATCGCATGCAGATACCTTTGTAACATAACGTTAGCCTAAAGTGCTGTTGTTAATATCACTCGAGCGCTCAACACCATAATTGCCAAACCAACAATGACCATCAGTATTTTTGTTGGCAATTTTTTCGCTGCCAGCGCTGCAAAGGGTGCGGCAATCACACCACCGATGACAAGGCCTGTGATAATTGGCCAAAGCGACAGGCCGATGGTAAAAAAGAAAGTAGATGAAATGGTTGTTGCAACAAAAAATTCAGCCAAACTGGTTGAACCAATGGATATACGAGGATTAGTGCCCTGACCTATCAAATTGCTATTTACCAGTGGCCCCCAACCACCACCTCCTATAGCATCTAATAATCCACCAACAAATCCAAGAGGTGCAAGATATCGCGCTTTTTTCTTAATAATGGAGAATTTACCAAATCCACGGCGTAAAACAACTCCACCCATGATGAATAAATAAAATGCTATAATAAGACTCAATGTAGTACTAGCATATTCGGCTAATATAAAAGCTCCGATAAAACCTCCTGCCATGCCTGCAGGAACAAGGCGTTTCACAAGGGAAAAGTCTATATTCTTAAAACGCCAATGTGATAGGCCAGAAGCTCCTGTTGTAAAAACTTCTGCAGCATGGATGCTGGCACTGGCTGTTGCTGGCGGTATACCAAATGATATTAAAGTCAAGCTGCCAATTAGTCCGTAAGCCATACCGATGGCACCATCAACAAGCTGAGCGGCAAACCCTACAAAGATAAAAAATATGATTTCGGAAAATGGTTCAGCAAACATGTTAATCCTATTAAAACTACTTAGTACCCTTTATTTATCCTGTTTATTTTATAAGTTTATCCAGCGTAATACTTGCTGCCATATCTCCAGTAACGTTTACAGAAGTCCGGCACATATCCAGAATCCTGTCTACTCCCATGATTAGTGCAATTCCTGCTGCAGGTATACCAACACTTTCAAGGATGGTTGCTAAAATCACTATACCCACTCCCGGCGTTCCAGGTGAGCCAATGGATGCACCGGTAGCCATCACCACCACTAGAATCATTCCTGAAACACCAATATCCACCTGAAATACCTGCGCCAGAAATAAAGTGGCTACACCTTGATAAAGTGCCGTACCTCCCATATTGATAGTGGTGCCAAGTGGAATAACAAACCTGACAATGCCGGGTCTTACACCCAGCTTTTCCTCTGCGGTTTTCATCGTAAGCGGCATTACCGCTGCGGAGCTTGAGGTGGAAAGCGCCAATAATATGACTTCCCTTGATGTTTTCAGGAAGGTAAGCGGGTTGGTGCGCCCAACCATAGCGATGATGAGCAAGTATATGCACAGCAATACCAGCAATCCGGCCAGTACGGTGGCAACATACACGGCAGTAGCCAGCAAGGTGGAGATGCCCACCCGCGCAGCAATATTCGCCAGCAACCCAAACACCGCATACGGTACGAATTTCAATACCCAGCCAACGATTACCATACATACCGATTGGATCGAGCCGAGCAGATCAAGGATGGGTTTGCGTTGGTCTTTCGCCATGGCCACCAGCGCGATACCGATGATGATGGCGCTGATCACGGTTTGCAGCATATTGCCGCTAACAAAGGTGGCCAAGGGGTCTTTGGGGAACAGACCGATCAATAAATCAGGAAACTCTTTAAACGATGGCAGGCTGCTCGGAATAGCGCCTTCGGCAGTAGGCATAGCTGTTTCCGGCACAATACCTTTTAACAAAGCGCTGTCGATATAAGCACCGGGTTGGATAATGAGTGCCGCCCCAATGCCAATCACCACAGCGATAATGGTGGTAGCAACAAAGAACAGCATGGTAGACAGACCAAGCTTACCGATATCCTCGCTGGCTTCTCCGGCAGCAATACCCCGAATCACGGAAGCGACAATCAACGGAATAATGATAAACTGTATGGCAAGCAGGAATATCTTACCTGGCAGTGCAATCCATCCTGCAATCAGTTCGGCAATGCTCTGATCCACCAAGTTGGTTGTCGGCCCAATCAGGATACCAAAGGCAATTCCCAGAATCATTGCAATAATGACTTTTAACCAAAGCCTTTTTTTGACAAGATTTGTAAGGTTTGAACTCAGATTAACTAGTGATCGCGATAATTCCAATGTCATATCCTTTGTTTAATCTATTTATTTCTTTTTGCTTTTTGTTTTAGAGACAGATGGTTTTTTTACTACCGGTTTTCCATTGGCAAAACGGGATACATTATTCTCCATAATCTTAGTATTAGGAACGATAACAATCTCTTCATCACTAGCCTGAATAGTGGTATTAAATAAACTAATTTCCTTTACTACTCCTTCACAACCAGATGTGCTCACATAATCTCCTACTTTGAAAGGACGAAATATCACCAACATTATACCGGTAGCCACATTAGATAGTGCTTTTTGGAATGATAATGCAATCGTTAGTCCTGCAGTGCCAAGTACTGCAACAAATGAAGTAGTATGAATACCAAGTTGCTTCATTGCAGCGATCATAAAGGCAGCAAAAAGCAACCAAAATAAAGTGTGAGCTGTAAAAACACTGATGGTTTCATCTAACTCAAGACGTAAAAGAAAACGTTTTAATATTCGTCTAAACCAGCTAGATATAATCCATCCTAATAAAATAATTAGCAGTGATAACGCTATATCTAATCCGTGTGATTCTATTAATTTACCAACATCATTGAGTTTGTCTATTTTCCACATGTCTTTCTCCAGTTATTATTGGGTTAGACGCATATCTGAGAATCATATAACCAACAACAGCAGCAATAAATGACCCTACCAACACGCCAATTCTGATTCTCACTAACAGATCTTCACCAAAGGCTAATGTGCCAATAAACAAGCTCATTGTGAAACCTACCCCGGTAAGGATGGCTACACCGATAAATTGCTGCCAATTTGTACCATCTGGTAATTTTATCCACCCTAATTTTGTAGATGTCCATACAAATGCAGTTACACCTAATGGTTTTCCAATGAGTAAACCTAATGCAATGCCGAGTGGCAAAGGCTCTAATAACAATGCTAACGAAACTCCTGTTAGTGGTACACCGGCGTTAGCAAAAGCAAATATAGGCAAATGCATGTAATTTACCCAATGCTTAAGATCATGTTCCATTTGTATGGATGGAGATACACCATGTTCTCCTTTAATACCCATTGGTAACGCAAATCCAACTAACACTCCAGTCAGCGTGGCATGTACACCAGATTGCACCATACATACCCAAAGGAACACCCCGGCCCAGATATAGGCTATCACGTATTTTACCTTAAATCGATTCATCGCAAACAGGATGATTGAGCCAATAGCAGCCAGTGATAGGGACAGCACTGAAAGTTTTCCGGTATAAAAGAGTGCGATTACCATAATCGCAGCTAAGTCATCAATTACTGCCAGCATGACTAGAAACAGTTTCAAAGAATCTGGCACACGATTGCCCAGCAGCATAAGCACGCCAAGCGAAAAAGCTATATCCGTTGCAGTTGGAATTGCCCAGCCACGCATATATTCAGGGTGATTCATATTAAGTAGTAAATAGATAAGTGCTGGAATTGTAATTCCTCCTAACGCACCTATCGTTGGGAAAGCTAATTGTGACCAACCAATATCGGGATTCGCAAAAATCTTGCGTTTAATTTCAATAGCAACCAAACAGAAAAAAATAGCCATTAGACCATCATTGATCCAGAGTAATATTGGCTTGTCTAGCCCTATTTCACCTACTTTTACTGAAATAGGCGTTGTCAAAATATCTTTGTATATTGGATAAAGCGGACTATTAGAAATAGCCAATGCCAATATTGTCATAATCATTAAAATAATGGCGCTGGATGTTTCTAATTTAAAAAATTGAACCAGTTTATTCATCATCATCTCCTCTTAATAAAGAGAATATATCAGCCTGTACATTACGGGGCTGCTGTTCAATCGCAGAAATTAATTTATTCATGCGTGCTCGTGTGCTGTAAAGCTGGTCAAGAAGAGATAATACAATAGGCATTGCATCACGCTCTATCATCATTTTATGGTGCAACTCATAAATAAGTTGGATACGAGCTATATCGATATCTTCAAAATAGTAAGTACGTCTTTTTTCTATAGGTTTGACCCAGCCCCATGCAATCCATTCTTCAAGAACAGGCTCTTCAATCATTATCTCTGCTAGTTCCACAATTTCTTGTATAGTTTTCATTGCACAAACTCCTTATTTTTTCTTGGGTTGTAGCTATGATCCTTCGCCCATTTTTTGATATTATCTTCTAATGTATTGTCTAGTTTTTCTGGCATAGTGAGTACCACATGCACATATTGATCTCCTCCTTTAACGCCTTTACCTTTTAAACGAAGAGTATTACCGCTGCTTATACCTTTTGGCAGAGACATCTCTACCTTTCCATGTATTGTTGGCACTGTAATTTTACTACCTAAAATAGACTCATGAATACCAATAGGTACTTCAATATGAATATCATTGCCTTTTCGCGTATAAAAACTGTGTGGGCTAATATGCATTTCTATATATGCATCACCTGCTGCTTGATTGACATTGCCTGGAGCACCTTGTCCTTTTAGGCGAAGTTTTTGACCATCTTTAGCTCCTGCCGGAATAGAGATATCCAACACTTTGCCATCTGGCATGGTTACACGTTTTTTAGCTCCTTTTACAGACTCTATGAAATCAACTTCAATTGCATAATGCGCATCGGAAGGCTGTGCTTTAAAGCCTGCTTTTCTACCACCAACGCCTCCGCTAAAAAATGAACCAAAAATATTTTCAATATCTTCTTGATTAAAATCTCCTCCATTACCTGAATAGTAATATCGCTGCCCTTGCGGACCTTCAGCGAAGTCTTTGTAATATTGTTGTTGCTGCTGATATTGAGGGTTACCATCCATATCAATTTCGCCACGGTCATAGGCAGCACGCTTGTTTTTATCATGCAGCAGGTCATAAGCAATGCTGATTTCTTTGAATTTGTCATCAGCTT
>CALCTU010000070.1 GCA_937907045.1 uncultured Alphaproteobacteria bacterium | reverse complement strand
GCGCAAGCAGGTGCTGATATAATAGGGGTGAGCGCTACGCTGGAAAGTGAAGGCAGTGAGGTGGAGCAGGAATTACATTCACTAGGTAGAAAATTTAAGGGTTATAGCTGCGATTTCGGTGACCGTAAGGCGCTATATGCGTTCATCGAACAGGTCAAAACAGACTTCCCAAAAATTGACATTCTAGTAAACAATGCAGGCACCATCTTACGTGCTCCTTTTGCAGAGCATTCCGATGACCTCTGGGACGAAGTGATTGAAGTAAACCTCAACGCACAATTCGTACTAACCCGTGAAATCGGCAAAGAAATGGTCGCGCGTGGTGCTGGTAAAATTATCTTCACCGCTTCATTACTTACATTTCAAGGCGGTATTACCGTGCCGGGTTATGCAGCTAGCAAGGGTGGCATAGGCCAACTCACAATGGCTCTTTCCAACGAATGGGCGGGTAAAGGCGTCTCCGTTAATGCCATCGCTCCTGGCTACATAGCCACTGATAATACACAGTCATTGCAAGATGACCCTGAGCGTAATCAGGCGATTATCGGACGTATACCAGCTGGACGTTGGGGCACGCCTGAAGATATTGCAGGCCCTGTGGTCTTTCTTGCTTCGGCTGCATCCGATTACATGAATGGCTCGATTCTAACCGTGGACGGCGGATGGATGGGCCGTTAATTTTATTTTGTCATACCACTTTAACCTCAAACACTACAAAATATGATCGAAGGTATTATCTGGGCCCTTATTTCAGGGCTAATGCTTGGGCTTTATGCCTTGCCTGCTAAGTTCACCAAGGACTTTCAGGAAGAAAACACATGGGGACTGTTCTTTATGCAGACCATGTTTCTGGTGCCGATTCTAGCGAGCCTATTGCTCGTAGAAGGTCTCGCCGAAATCTATAGCACGCCTGAAGTAAAGGCAGTGCTGCCAGTTATGATTATTTCCGCAGCACTCTGGGGCACGGGTGTGATGATGTGGGGAAAGGCGATTCACCATATCGGGCTTTCGCTCGGTTTCTCAATCTTTATTGGTACGGTCATTTTAGTTGGTTCTGTTCTGCCAATTGGTATTTCTGTCGTACAAAACGGCTTCGCCAACGGGCTACCGCCAACAGCGATCTTGATTCTCATTCTCTTTGGTATCGCTATCGTGTTGATGGGTGTAATTTTTAATGGCAAGGCAGGCTTATTGCGTGAGGCAGATGAGGCTAAGGACAAGGATGCACCTGATGCCGTGGGCAAAAAGTCTATGGCAGTTGGTATTGTGATAGCTGTTGTTGGCGGTCTTTTGGCAACTGGTTTTAATGTCGCGTTCACCATTGGCGGCGGACCTATCGGAGCGGCAGTCGCTGCTGCTGGTAATCCTGCGTGGATGGTTTCTCTCGGTGTGATGCTGGTCGTCTTCCTAAGTGGCGGTGTTGTTATGGGCAGTTATTTCGCTTGGCAGATCACTACGAAGAAAGCGTGGGGGTCATTTAAGACACCAAGTTTTGTGATGAATGCCGTGCTGATTTTTATAATGGCATTTTTCCATTATGCAGCTTCCGTAGGCTACGGCTATGGCGCGAGCCTCTTTGAACTCGGGCCGGTTGTTGTCTATGCAATTTTTAATACCACATGTCTGCTTGT
>CALCTU010000069.1 GCA_937907045.1 uncultured Alphaproteobacteria bacterium | reverse complement strand
GCTATGGTTGTATCACGCTATCCAGATTGGAGTATTAAAGAGGTTATATTATGCGAAAACAAAACCACAAAATTGAATTTGGATTATTTAGGCTTAAAGGGATTAAAGAAAAATGCGTTACTTTCTAAGAATCGAAAAGCATATATAGAGGCACAATTTGGTAGTGAGGTGACACTTGTTGAGTGTCCGGATAAAACACAATTTATATTTCAGTCGCATAGACTAGAAGAAATTAAACCAAAGTTATCACAAACATTAGGTGCGCGTATAGCTGAAGAAGACTACCTCAACGGTGTCCAACAAGCATATCTTTGGTCCCAAATGGACAAGCTGGTAGAACTGATTGACGAAGTTTTCTGCTGTACAGGTATATTGTTAGCCGAAGTTAGTGCTATAGCTCAAGTGATTCCATTTATTACAGGTGAGACAAAAAACGATGATGCAACAACATATATCTCAAGTTTGCAAGGGCTTTTAGGAATAGAGATTGATCATAGAAATCCAATTTTTGATATGAGATTCCGAGACTCACTTTCTAGAAAAATAGATGCCATGAGATATATTGTTAGTGAGCCATCTGACTCTATTGATATGATTGTACTGACACATTTGAGTAATGATAGTCAAACGCCACCTTCACAAGCAGCTATCGATGCATATAGGTGTTTATTTTTTCTTCATATGGTTGCTCAGAATCCTGATATTGAGAAAGAAAAGCACAAAATTCCCATTTTACCACGCTATATCTTTGGTAAGAATGGCATTGTTAATTTAGAACATCAAAGTGCTTATATGACTCGTATAAGCAAGGGCGATAAACTTTCAGGACTTGATATTAATGTGCTGTTTGGAGAAAGAAAACCTACCAAGATAGAGTGTCAATTTGTGTTAGCGTTCACCAATGCATACAAACAATCGTTAGCAGCACCAAAAGTAGATCGGCAAGAAAAACTTATCAGGGCAGTGTTTGGTAAAGGCGGTGTATTTAGCTCTGAGGGCGAAATATTGTATGCATCATTGTCTATTATGACTAATCATACTCTTCCGCCTATGAAGAACTATACGCCTACTGACAAGCAAGTTGTGATGCGGTTTTTACAAGAATGGAAAAGTGGGGAACATGCGCAGTGTTATAAGGACCTAATAGATTGTATTTTTAAAGAAAATAAGATTGATGCCCCTCCACCCTATCCAAGCAGTAGTTCTGTTTCTGAAGCGCAAGCTTCACTCATGCGTGAGGCTAACGCTGAAATGGAAGCGCAGCAACCAGACGAAGATCTGTTGTTAGACGGTATGCCGTTAGATTTCGTACTAACTTTTATACGGGGCTTATTAGATGAAGAAACTCCAACGTCTCGTGGTGTTGGCAGAGGGTGATATCGAATTATAGTTTAGTGGAAGTATTATACGTAATATTTCCATTATACTTTACGAAAAAAGCGTTCCATCCCATAATTGCTGAAGAAACATTTTCCACGGTAGATGCTCAATACCGTTATCAAATGTTTTAGGTTCATCTTCAAACGAAATAATAATGCAACGTTTTGCGCTATATTCTTGTTTGACAATCGAAAGAGCCTTGGTATCAGATTCATGCACACGTTTGCTAGATTTTATTTCCAGAGCAATGTCCATATCCCCAATGATAAAATCTACTTCTTGTCCGGTTGAGGTCCGCCAATAAGATAATGCAAGCTCAGGGTTCTGATATGCTTTGTAAGCAAAGAGTTCCATTAATATAATATGTTCAAACGATTTACCAAATTCACTTGAGCCTACCAATGGCTGACGTTTTGCTAGATAATTGGCAACACCTACATCAAAAAGATAGAATTTATCTGTTTCAATTAGTCTGCGGTTGCGTGTTTTACGCCATGGAGATAATCTAAAACCAAGAAGAGTATCTTCAAGAACCTGAAAATACTGGCGTACAGTTTTGCTGCTCACTCCAGATTCACGTGCAACGTTGGTGTAATTAAGAAGTTCACCATTGGTAAGGGCGGCAACATGTAGGAACTCTGAGAATATAGGTAAGTCGGTTGTATTGGCCCATGAAGCAATCTCTTCTTTCAAATAAGAAGCAACATAACCGCGTAAATCTTCTTTGGGAGTGTCACTGCTATAGTGAGCAGGTAGTAAGCCATGAATAACAGCACGTTGTATATCATAGTCTGGGATTTCAGGATAACATAAAGGGGTCATGGTAAAGCGCCATGCTCTGCCACCAAGAAGATTAGCCTGTGTTTCTCTTAATTTTTTAGGGCTAGATCCGGTAAGCAGAAATGAAATTTGTTTATTTTCAATAAGCCAATGCACTTCATTAAGAATTTGAGGCACCATTTGTATTTCATCAATAACGATAGTTTTGTTGGTTTGTGCAAAACGTTCTCTCAGAAGACTTGGTTTAGAAGCATAATCGGCAAATATATCGGTTTTTAGGAAGTCAATATAAATGATGTCATTGAGATGGTGCTTTATCCAGTGAGTTTTTCCCACCTGACGCGGTCCCCATAAAAAAGCAGATTTACCTTTGGGTAGTGAAATGGAAAGTTTGCGTTGGTAAGAGTCATACATGGCACCCATTGTACATCGGATAATTTTACCAGTAAAGGAAAATTATCCGGATAATTTGCAACTATTATACTATTTGTTCATCTGAGGAGGCATTATGATTATATACATCATTACCATTTAGATGGTTAGAAACGGGAAGGGCTGTGAGGGTGCTATTGCAGTCCACTTGTCAGCTGCAGGATGTACAAGGTGGGTACCAATTTCTTGTGGTAGTTTGATGTACGCCTTCATTGAAAGCCATAACGCAAAGGCAATACCATTATTAAGTTCAGAAAGTACCGGCTTGATGTCTGGGTGTTTTTGTAAGGCAATGTCGAACCTGGCAATATTGAGGTCTGGGTTTCCTGCGTAGGATAATCCCAACTCTTCGCAGATTTTTTTGGCATCAAAGTGATCAGCAGCAGTATGTACCGAGCATGTTTCATAGCCTCTTTTTTGCAGGTCTTCTATGAGGGTTTGGATAACGAGTTTGGGATAGACATGCGCCTCTCTTCCCTTTAG
>CALCTU010000068.1 GCA_937907045.1 uncultured Alphaproteobacteria bacterium | reverse complement strand
TATTCAATAAAAAGCGTCCGTTTAGCACCTTGAATAAGACCAATGAAATCGGCTATATCAGCAGCATGCATGTCTCTTACCAAGCGACGCACTTCAACTCGGTTTTCATCATTTAGTGCCTGCACAAGCACCTGTTGCTGTTCGTCTGAAAGACCGTAGGTGGCACTGGTAGTAGCAATATCGTGTTCTATCTCTTGCTTCATTACCAACCTCATCAATGTCATAGCAGGAAAAAAGTAGGGCAGAGCATATGGCTCTGATACTAGCGTGTCAAGAACAAGGAATTCCTCTGGCCACCATCGCTACTGGCGTAAGCCATCCGAAGCCAACGGCGTAGGATGGTGCGCCGTGGTTGACGGTAATAGAACTATTTTAGATTTAAGAATAGTCATTGTCAAGATGCCTGCAACCCACGGTATAAGCCAAATTCTAGCGTTTTAAAGGAGCAAAAACAGGAGCTTTATACTTCTGCATTTACTCTGTTTAGAGATAAAATTACAATTTTGAGGCAAAGGAAAACTTTACCCCAAAATCTGTATAACCAAAATTTATTATTGATTTTTACAACTCCGTTACTGAGGGTAGCACTGAATGAAATAAATGGCTAGAAGATTTGTTTTTTATAAGTTGAGGACAATCTTTAAAAAATGTACCATCAACCTTTTTAAATAATTGGTTGAATATGGCTATCCTTGATAAAGAAAAATACATGAAGTACATGGAAAAATTTGACATGACGCATGAACAAAAGGTTGAGTATATTGAAACATTATGGGTTTTTGCACAAAATTTTGTTGCAAAACAATTTGGCAATCATCCTATACAGCACATCCTTGAAGATAGAGAGCGTGAAAAGAAGAAAAAAGAGGAAGAAGAACAAAAGAAATTAAAGCCACGGAAACATCTTAGTAAACGTATAATACCTGAAGTTGGATTTGTTGAGCTTGATGTGATCTTAACAGTCTTTCCAGTAAGTGAGGAAGAATGGTTAGAAGGCGTAAAGAGTGGAGATTACCCTAAGCCTGTAAGTTTAAGTAAGAAGACAAAAGCATGGAGAGCTAAAGATATATCTGAATTACTAAAACGTTATGAGAGCTGAATGATTTTATAGATGCTACTTTGCAGGTTTTGAATTGATTTGAAAGCACTGGATTTTTCCAGTGCTTTTTTATTTTGGGAAGTATGAAACATGCAAAGAAAGAGCTTATCAGAAAAGTGGCAGATTTTTGTTGTGACGGATTTATGCCCTTCTTGTGCTGTGCTTGGGAGATCAGGAGTAATGCAAGGCGGTATAGCTTTTCAGTTACTGCAGGTAACAAGTACAGTTGCAGACCTTAGCAAACCTTTACTATGGCCAACATTAACAACATGGGGGCGTTGGGTATCCGAAGGTGAAATAACGCAACTACGCAAGAAAGTTGATGCTGGCGATTTAACAGTAGAAGAAGCCGAGTGCATGATTGGTGGCAGTATAACACCGCCACGAATGAAAGAATGGATACGACCAGAACATAGGTAGCATGGGTGTAATCCCATGCTTTTTTATTGGGATTACACAATATGCAGAAATTACAATTATCGGTGCTTGATATTTTTTCAGGCATAGGCGGGTTTTCTATTGGCTTGGAAAAAGCAGGTATGGAAACCATAGCATTTTGTGAGATGGCAAAATATGGAAAGACACTTTTAAACAAATACTGGCCTGATGTGCCTGTATTTCCTGACGTTTGCGAATTGAACCGCAAAATGTTTGCAGAGCATGGAATTGAAAGCCCAAATGTAATAGCAGGTGGGTTTCCATGCCAAGACATAAGTTGTGCTGGTAAGCAAGCAGGAATTGAGGGTGAACGTTCAGGGCTTTGGAAAGAATTTAAGAGGCTTATTGATGAATTTGAACCCGATTATGCAATTGCGGAAAACGTGGCAAATCTTCGTAGTAACGGACTTGTCACCGTCTTGTACGATCTTTGGGAGATCGGGTATAATGCAGAATGGCATTGTATTCCAGCTTCCGCCATTGGTGCACCTCACAGGAGAGATCGCATCTGGATTGTGGCCTACCCCTCTCGCGCGAGATTGGAATGGTCCAGGCGGGTTCGATTGTCTGCCAAAATCGGTAAAGATGTTTCCAACGCCAACGGCAATGGATGCAAGAATATCCAAAGCAAGGCCACCAGAAAAAATGGTGATGGAAGGAAAGAACGTTTTAAGATCGCCGACATTGACAGAGATGTTGTTGCAGTCGTCGGACTTCCCCTATTCCAAGACAGACTTGCAGAAAATGAAGAATGGCGAGAACTACCAACGAGCAAGACCCTCATCGAAGGAGCAGCCATTACCGATTACAGAGACAACGAAGGACTTAAACAATGGGGAATTGAACCAGACATCCCTAGACTTGCTAACGACAAGTTAAATCCTGATTGGGTTGAATGGCTTATGGGTTTTCCTTTTGGATGGACTGAAGGCGGCACATATAAACAAAGGCTTATGGGTTTAGGCAATGCGGTTGTTCCACAAATACCTGAGATCATAGGCAGGGCAATAATGAAAAAAGAATGTGCTGTTATGACGGCTCATTAACGATCAACGGTAGATAAATGATGATGAAACAACATGGCTTTAATATCTCAAGCAGAATGGGCGCGGCGCAACGGATTTTCGCGTCAGTATGCACACGAATTAGTAAAAAAGGGAACCGTAGCTTTAGAAGACGGCAAAATCAATGAAGAAACGGCTAATGTAATTTTAGCCTCTATTCGTGATTTAACCCGTGAACCTAAAGTAAATGGAAACAGTACTAATGGACATAGCAAGAAAAATGGCGTTGCCAATGTTGTTGTAGGTTGTGAGACTCAATTAGAGGCTTCCGAACTTTCTAAGAAGCTTTTAGTTACTCGCATAAAAAATGAGCAAGAAAAGGGCAAACTCCTTGAAGCCAAAGCGAAAACAGAAATAGGTCAATTGATCGATGCGGAGGAAGTAAAAAAAGCTGCATTTGATAAAGCGCGGATTGTAAGGGATAGCCTCTTAAATATTCCTGATCGTATTGCATCACTGCTTACATCCATAACGGATGAAACGGAAATGCACGAGATTTTGACTAAAGAAATTCGATTAGCTTTAGAGAGTTTGACCAATGAGTGACGCAGCAAAAATTTATGATGAAGGTTTTAATTCTGGTTTGCGTCCTGACCCATTAGTAAAAGTTTCAGAATGGGCAGACGAATACAGGGTTTTATCACAAGTTGCCTCAAGTGAGCCTGGACGTTGGAGAACGTCACGCACTCCATACTTGAAAGATATTATGGATTGCTTGTCCCCTGCCTCCCCTATTGAAAGGGTGGCGTTTATGAAAGGCGCACAAATTGGGGCTACAGAGATGGGCGGTAATTGGGTCGGCTATGTAATCGACCAAGCACCAGGCCCAATGTTAGTCGTCCAACCAACTGTTGAACTTGGTAAACGTTGGTCAAAAGGACGACTAGCGCCACTTATTGATGACACACCTGTATTAACTGGCAGGGTAAAAGACCCTCGTTCTCGTGATTCAGGCAATACGGTACAATCTAAAGAATTCCCAGGTGGAATAGTGGTTGTTACAGGTAGTAACTCCGCTGTGGGTTTGCGGTCAATGCCAGTGCGTTATTTGTTCTTGGATGAAGTTTCGGCTTATCCAGGTGATGCAGACGGTGAAGGCGATCCTGTATCTCTAGCTATCCAAAGAACGGCTACATTTAGTAGACGAAAAATATTAATGGTATCAACTCCGACAATTCAGGGGTTATGCAGAATTGAAATGGAGTTTGAAGCGTCTGACAGGCGTTATTTTTACTTACCATGCCCTGAATGCAACGAATATCAAAAGTTAAAATGGACACAAATAACATGGCAGGGTCAAGACCCTAGCACTACTAGATATGTGTGTGAACATTGTGGTTATCATATAGAGAACCACCAAAAAACATGGATGCTAGAGCGTGGAGAGTGGAGAGCCGAAGGCATTAGCAACGGTAAAGTAGCTGGTTTTCATTTATCAAGTCTCTATTCACCTGTTGGCTGGTTCTCTTGGTCTGATGCAGTTGAAAGATACATTACTGCGGCAGATAACGATCAACTTTTAAAGGTTTGGTACAACACGACTTTGGGTGAACCTTGGCAGGATAAAGGCGATGCTCCTGATTGGGAACGTATTTATGAGCGTGCAGAAGACTACCAAATAAATACTATTCCGATGCGTGGCTTATTTCTTACGGCTGGTGCTGACATTCAAAAAGACCGCATCGAGGTTGAAGTTGTTGCTTGGGGAAGAAATAAAGAAACATGGTCAGTTGCATATAATGTACTGCTTGGTAATCCAGCCGAAGGTAAAGTTTGGGATAAATTAACCGAGCTTTTACTTGAACCTTTTAAGCATGAAAGCGGTATTGATCTAAACATTATGATGCTTGCCGTTGATTCAGGATATGCCACACAAGAGGTGTATAACTGGACACGCAAACATTCGGTATCAAGGGTAATGGCTGTAAAAGGTCGTGATCAAGCAACTGCCGCTTTAGGTTCACCAACAAAAGTTGATGTTACGTCGCGAGGCAGAAAATTAAAACGTGGTGCTCGTGTTTGGCCCGTGGGTGTCTCAATTTTAAAATCAGAATTGTATCACTGGCTGAAGCTCACCAAAGATGAAGATGGCGAGAGTCCAAGTGGATATTGCCATTTTCCAAAATACGATACCGAATATTTTAAACAACTTACTGCCGAACAGTTAGTGACTAAGATTGTTAAAGGCTATCCTAAAAGAGAATGGCAAAAAGTACGTGAACGTAACGAGGCATTAGATTGTCGAGTCTATGCTCGCGCTGCGGCAGCCGCTTTGGGTATAGATCATTGGAATGATACAAAATGGGATAAGTTAGCTGCAACTTTTGAAAAAGATACGTCTGTAACATCAGCGAATCATGCAACTAAGCCTTCTAAGTCATTAACAAAACAGTCTCGAAGAAAAGTGAGGCGCAGCAGTTTTATAGGATGATTTATGACTTACACATTAGAAGATTTAGAACGTATTGAAGAGGCGATCGCTAAACTACAAACTGGTGAAAGAGTTGTACAAGTAGCGCATGATGGCCACGTTGTTAAATATGCCGAAGTTGAATTAAGTGAACTAATTACGTTACGTGATCGTATAAATCTACAGGTACAATCTACTGTTAAACGTAGTAAGCGCCGTATTCAGATTATCTCCAGTAAGGGGATATGATATGGCATTATTAAAAACAGTGAAAAAACTTACTACCCGTTTTAAAAAACAAGGAAAACATTTCTTTGCAAATGCCTGGGATGCTGCGGGTAGTGGAAAGCGACTAAAAAATTGGTGGCCTAGTAGTGAGTCAGTTAATAGCTTGCTTGCTGCTAATTTAGAAACATTACGCAATCGTTCACGAAGTGCAGTACGTAATAATCCTGCTGCCAGCAACGCAATTGATTCAATTGTAACGAATTGTATTGGCACTGGTATTAAACCACAATCAAAAGCACCTGATTCTTCTTTTAAAGAAGATTTACAGGAGTTGTGGCTTGAGTGGAAAGATGAGGCAGATGTTAATGGAGTTTGTGATTTTTATGGATTGCAAGCCATGATATGCCAATCGATGCTTGAGGGTGGTGAGTGTTTTGTCCGTTTTAGGGTAAAACCGAATAGTGGCCTTGTCGTACCACTACAATTGCAAGCACTTGAAGCAGAACATCTTAACGATTCTGTAGATATGATCCTTTCTAATGGCAATGTAGTTAAAAGAGGCATTGAATTTAATAAGGATAACGAACGGGTAGCATATCATTTTTATAGGGAACATCCTGGTGAAAATTCCTTATTTAGTAATGGTGAATCAATTCGTATTCCTGCATCAGAAATGTTGCATATTTATAAACCAATGCGATTGGGTCAAATTCGTGGTGTGCCATGGTTAAGCAAGGTTTTACTGAAGTTGTATGAACTTGAGCAATATGACGATGCTGAACTTGTAAGAAAAAAAACAGCCGCACTTTTTGCTGCTTTTATTACCAGGCTCGACCCTGAAAGTAATTTGATGGGTGAAGGTGCGGAAAATGAAGAAGGTATGGCACTGGCTGAATTAGAACCTGGAACTGTCCAGCTTTTAGAGCCAGGAGAAGATATAAAATTCTCTGACCCTTCAGATGTTGGCTCTTCTTATGAAGGGTTTATGCGCCAGCAATTACGCTTTGTTGCTATGGGCATGGGTATCAGTTATGAGCAGCTTACAGGTGATTTAACACAAGTTAATTTTTCATCGATAAGGGCTGGTCTAATTGAGTTTAGAAGGCGTTGTGAAATGTTGCAGCGTCATACTATGATTTTTCAGCTGTGTCGCCCTGTATGGCAGAGGTGGTTACAGCTTGCCGTCCTATCTGGTGAATTAACATTACCAGAAAATAACAGGAAGTACCGATCTGTTAAATGGATTCCTCAAGGATGGGATTGGGTTGACCCGTTAAAAGATCAGAAAGCGCAACAGATGGCGGTCAAAAATGGCTTTAAGAGTCGTTCCCAGGTGGTATCAGAACTTGGTTATGACGCTGAAGACATTGATAACGAAATTGCACTTGATAACCAGCGAGCCGATGGTTTGGGATTAGAATATGATTCTGATCCCCGCCAATCCAAACGTTCTTAATATAAACACAGAGCAAAATTATGGATAAGACACATGTTTTAGGTGGCTTGGTCACAGGCCGCCCAATGATGCTTGAGCGAAAAGCATTTGATTATTTGGCAATATCTAACAAAGAAGCTTCAGTTGATGCCCAGGCTTTAGATTTTAGTCATACGGACAGCAAGCAGCAATACATTGTTTATGAAGGTATCGCAATAATTTCTATTCACGGGCCATTAAGTAAAAGGTCTGGATTATTTGATTCTTTCTTTGGCTTTACTAGTTATGAAGCACTGGAGGAACTTATTTCCCAGGCGCTGAATGATAGCGAAGTACAAGGCATTTTATTGGACATAGATAGTCCAGGTGGCGAAGTTGCAGGGTTGTTTGATTTTGCAGACAAAATATATACTGCAAGAGAAATAAAACCTATTTGGGCGGTAGCAAATGAAGAAGCTTACTCAGCAGCTTATGCCATAGCTTCCGCAGCAAAAAAAATCTTTGTCACCCGTACAGGCGGAGTCGGCAGTATTGGCGTCATTGCCAATCATATAGACCAATCATCTTTTGATGAAAAATTGGGAGTTAAATATACCACCATTTTTGCTGGCAACAGAAAAAATGATTTTAACCCCCATGAGCAGCTTACTTCTGAAGCAGAACAAGTCTTGCAGAAAGAAGTGGATCGTTTGTACGGCATGTTTGCCGATCTTGTTTCACGTAACCGGAGTATACCCCATGCAAAAATCAAAAATACCGAAGCGGCTTTGTTTTTCGGAGAAGATGCCCTGAGTGCAGGGCTGGCAGATTCAATTATGACTTTGCCAGAAGCACTCGAATCTATGATCCAAGAATTTCAACCCAAACAAGTGAGTAACATTATGACTACAAAAACTTCTATATCTGAAAAAGAAAATCCTGAGCAAGAAAATTCTGAACAGGAAAACACAACCCCTACACCTGAACCTGAGTCTGCAAGTAATACAGCACCAGTTGATGTGAATGCTATTACAAGTGAGGCCGAGGCAAAAGGACGTAAAGCCTGTCTCGCAGAAATAGCAGAATTATCAAAAGCGTGTGAACTTGCTGGAATGCCTGACAAACTTAGCTCTTTTATTGAGCGGGCTATCACGCCAGAGCAAGCTAAAGATGAATTGATGACACTGTTAGCTAATAAAAACCAGCAGCCAGAAATTCATTCCCAAACATCCCCTGCACCTGATGTTAAAGAAAAAAATCCAGTTCTTGAAGCAGCAGAAGCAAGGGCTGAACAAGCTAAACAGTCAAAAATATAGGAGAAAAAAATGACTACAATTACAGAAAGTAACCGTTTAGGTGATGTACTAAAATATGAAGCACCTAACCTTTATTCACGCGATGAGGTGACTGTTGCTAATGGTCAAAATTTGGCTGTTGGTACTGTCGTTGGCATTTTAACCGCTGATGGCAAAATAACTGCCTTAAACCCTGGGGCAAGTGATGGAAGCGAAATTGCAGCCGGAGTTATTGCAAATGATGTTGATGCTTCAGGTGGTGATACAGCCTCTTGGATGGTGGCGCGTCATGCCATTGCTTCTGATAACGGTCTTGTATGGCCTGGAAGTATTAACGCTGCACAGTTGGCAACAGCAACCGGTCAGTTAAAGCAATTAGGAATCTTAATAAGAAAAGGAGCATAACCAATGTCTATGAATAATCCATTTGATAGCGCAGCATTTAATATGGCATCATTAACCGATGCTATTAATATATTGCCAAATAACTATGGCCGTGTTGGTCAACTTCGTCTTTTCCGTCCAAAGCCCGTAAGGTTTAGGACTATTGCCATTGAGGAAAACAACGGCATATTAAATCTATTATCTACGCAAACACCTGGTAGCCCTGGTACTGTTGGTAGTAGAGGTAAAAGAAAGCTACGCAGCTTTAATATACCCCATATTCCGCATGATGATGTTGTACTTCCAGAAGAAGTGCAAGGTATCAGGGCATTTGGGGCAGAAGATCAGGTAAAAGAACTCTCTGAAGTTATTGCCGATCATTTACAAGCTATGCGTGACAAACACGCTATTACCTTAGAGCACCTTCGTATTGGAGCGTTAAAAGGTATCATTCTTGATGCTGACGGGTCTGAATTAGTGAATCTTTATGATGAATTTGAGATTGCACCAAAAACAATCAGTTTTGCATTAGGTACTGCTGGTACAAATGTTAAGAAAAAATGCCTAGATGTAAAACGTCACATTGAAAAGAACTTACGTGGTGAATTCATGAATGGTATTCATGCTTTAGTAAGTCCTGAATTTTTTGATGCGCTTACTTCACATGCCAATGTGAAAGAGGCCTATGAGAGATGGCAGGAAGGTAGAGCATTACGTGAAGATATGCGTAATGGATTTGCTTTTGGTGGTATAGTTTTTGAAGAGTATAATGCTGAAGCAAGTGATCCTGACGGTAATGTAAGACGCTTTATTGCACAAGATGAAGGTCATTGCTTCCCTATAGGAACAGCACAAACCTTTAAAAATTATTTTGCACCTGGTGATTTCAATGAAGCGGTTAATACTTTAGGAAGACCAATTTACGCTAAACAGGAATCTCGCAAGTTTGAAAGAGGTACGGATATTCATACACAGTCTAATCCTTTGCCTCTTTGCTTACGTCCTGGTGTATTGGTTAAATTAACAGCTTAGGGTTTTCCAATGGGCGATAGCAGAGAACTTCTTGAAAGGGCGATGGGTGATTGCCTAGAGCATTTAGGTGTTGAAATTAATTATGCTGGTGAAGGGCTTGCCCCCATCTCTATAACGGCTCTCAAATTTTCTTCCGATGTTGAATATGATTTTGGCGACGGTCGTATGGTTGGTGAAACAGCCAAATTTGAGATTCTTATAGATGATGTGGCGCAGCCCCAAGCTGGCGATATTATTAATTTTGACGGTGTTGCTTATCAAATTTTTGGCGAACCCCTTAGAAACTTAGAGCGTCGAACATGGGATGTTGATGCAATGGTAATGACATGAGTAAAGTTTTATCAATTGATTTTCAAGGGCGAGAACGCGTTAACAAGGTTATTGCTGATTTGCAAGCGACCGAGAAACAGGCTTTACTTGCCGCAGTTAAAACATTGAATAAAACAGCTCTTTGGCTTCGCACTCATGCCACAAAAGATATAAGCAAAGAAAGGCGTATACCTCAAAAAGTTATTAGAGAGCGTATAGATATGTTGCGTGCGGCTCGAAATAACCTACAGGCTAGAGTTCGTGCCAATCTTCGTGGTATTCACCCTGGAAAGATAGGTACTTTAAGGCAAACACGCAAAGGGGCGCAAGTAAAATCCTTCCTTTTTGAAGGGGCTTTTGTAGCGCAAATGCCTTCTGCCAAAGTGCCAGGCATCTATAAAAGAAAGGGGAAAGAAAGAGTCCCTTTAAGAACAAAATATATAAAACTTGAACCAGAAGCCTCTGAAATAATAAAAAATATTTTAGATAGTCGTATAAATAAACGGTTTGAGGAAATATTTAGACAGGAACTTAATTTTTTGTTGAAAAAACGATGAGCATTATAACCGATTTGCATAACGCTATTATTGTAGAGATTACAGACAAAATTGCTGGCATTCAAACATCGGGATTTTATCCTAAACTGCGTGCTGCTGTTGCTGTTCCTGCTGTGTTTGTTGATCTTGCATCTTTAGAACCAGGCAGCGACCCAGGCACCCAACAGCTTGCAGTTATTGCCAGGTTTGAAGCAAGGGTAATTGTAGCAGATAAAGAAGGTAGTGAGTTACAAGTAAGGGAGTTAGCGGCTGAAGTTGCGCGTATCATTCATTGTAATAATTTTGGCGTAGACGTTACTACAGCTAAATTAGTTGCGGTGGGTTCGGATGGTTTTAGTCCTGAACTTGATGCTTACGATGTGTGGCTTGTTGAATGGGAGCATGAGTTTCATCTTGGCGATTCTATCTGGGATGGTGAAAGTGTCAGACCTGAAACTATCTTTATTGGTTATGCGCCTAAGATAGGTGAAGAGTTTGAGAGTGATTACACTGTATTAGAAGGTGAGTTACCTGCATGATGGAAGATCAGTTTACATTAATGGATTTGGACAGGCGTATTAGCAATTTGATTCAACTTGGAAAAGTTGTTGAAGCTGATTATCCAAATGCCAAATTACGGGTAGAAATTGGAGATATTACTACAGAGTGGCTACCTTGGCTTGCTCGTAGAGCAAGTTTTGATAATACCTGGTGGTCGCCTGAGATTGGCGAGCAAGTTATTGTTCTTGCTCCTTCTGGTGAAATAAACCAGGCGGTTATATTGCCGTCTGTTTATCAACAAGCGCATTCTGCCCCTGCTGATAGCCCAGAGGTTCATAAGACGGTTTATAAAGATGGAACGGTTATACAATATGACCGAGAAAATCATGTATTAACGGCTAATGTAAATAGTGCTGGCCGTATTGAATTAATCATAGGCGCATCAACTATAACAATGGTGGACGCACAAATTGAAATAAAAAATGGTGGGTCATCCATCGTTGTAACTGCTTCAGGAATTAAACTTGCAGGAGATCGCATTGACTTAAATTAAAAATATAGGTAGGTTGCTATGCTGTTGGTTGAATTCCCGAAGGGTATTATTCCCTTTAGTTATAATAGTATAGGTATTTATGGCCGAAAACGAAAAACCTCAACAAACCGAAGAGGAAAAATTAAAAACAACGCATTGGACATACCTTATACTGCTGGGTGCGGCATTAATAGGAACTATTGGAGATATAGCAATAATCCCCGCCATAGCTGTTGTTGGCATGATTTACTTGCTTGTGCATACTTCTCCTGTTTTATTTGCGGGAGTGAAAAAAATTGATACTACCAAGAAGCCCGTAGGCATGTATTGGTTTGGGTTGTGGGTTTTGTTTTTTGGTGCTCTATATTTTGATGGTGGTGTACGTGATGACTTCATAAGTGCACAATACGAAATAAATGAGAAAAAATTAGGAGAAGAAAAGGCAGAATTTATAAAAACTATCCAAGAAGCTTCATCTGATGCTGGTGAAGTGACAATGTACCAAGGTGAAAATAGAGAAATTGAAATCTATATTAATACTTCGGCAGTCAGTGATACATCATTTCTAACACAAGCTGAAAACGTGATTACTGATATTAGCGATGCAATAAAAAGTGATGTATCGAGCATGGTAAAAGATACAGTAAAATTTAGAATAGGCGCACAAGCTTCTGGTGATAAAAAAACATTCATTTGGGTTGTGAGTGCTGATTATAATGTAAAAACTATAAGTAATTTTGATAGCTCAAAGCACGAGTTAATAGGCTCTTTTTTAGATAGAGCAAAAAAAGTCACTCGTTCATCTAATACAAATACTAGAAGCTTTATAACAAGTTGGTGTGAATCATATGCAGATTCGGCTAGAAATTTTTGTTATTTAGCCCTCAATTAATTTCATTCAGACAAAGTAAAAATAATGCCAAGCGTAACAAGATTAGGTGACTTGTGTACAGGTCACGGCTGTTTCCCTGCGCGTAAATCGGTGAGCGCAAGCCCTAATGTATTTGTAAATGGTATAGCTGCACATCGGCTTAATGATGCGTGGGAACCACACGGGTGCCCTACATGTACGCCACATAGCGGAATATTGGCCGCAGGGTCATCAACTGTCCATGTAAACGGCAAAGCAATTGGGCGCATCGGTGATCCTGTGGATTGTGGTTCCAATGTTGCGGAGGGAAGTAGTAACGTTTTTGCTAATTAAAATTAGCTTATTGCGTCTTGTATAGTTTTACCTGCTTTTACTTTAACAACGGTTTTAGCAGCAATTTTTATTTCTTTTCCAGTTTGAGGGTTGCGACCTTTTCTGGCGTTGCGTTTTGCTTTTTCAAATGTAAGAAAGCCTGGAAGCGTTACTTTTACACCGATTTTACCTTTTTTGAGGGCTTTAGTAACATTACCGGAAACAGAATTTAAGACCTTTGCAACATCGGCTTTGGTCAATTTAGTATCTTTGGCAACAGCCTCAATTAGTTCAGTTTTATTCATAGGGAAAGCTCCTTTTTGAAGTTAGTTAAAAACGTTCACAGTAAAATAGAAAAGATAAGTGGACAAGTATTATGTATGGAATGAATAAAATAACAGGAAAACCTTTAGGTGGCATTGACCATTTGAAGCAATCCATTGTCGATATATTGACAACGCCCATAGGTAGCCGTGTTATGCGGCGTGAATATGGTTCAAGATTATTTGAGTTGGTTGATAATCCAACTACTGAAGACTTTGCAATTGAGCTATATGCGGCAACGGCTGAAGCCCTACAAAAATGGGAGCATCGGTTTAAGTTGGAGCAAGTACAAATAGAATCCATTACAGACAATGGAAAGGTAAGCTTGTTGCTTAGGGGTATTTATTTGCCTAATGGAAAACCAATAAGACTTGATGGGATAATACTATGATTATTAATGATATATCGTCTTTAGATACTCCTGATATTATTGAAACGCTTGATTATGAAGAAATCTTAATGCGTATGAAGGACGATTTGGTAGCGCGTGACCCTGAATTTACAAATCTTCTTGAAAGCGACCCTGCAATGAAAGTAATGGAAGTTGCAGCATGGAGAGAATTATTGATAAGGCAAAGGGTCAATGATGCGGCCAGAGCTAATTTATTGGCTTTTGCTAAAAATAATGATCTTGAACATTTGGCTGCTTTTTATGGTGTTGAGCGTTTAGTATTTGAAACTGACGAAGCACTACGCCGCCGTATTCAGGAGAGGATTATAGGATGGTCAACAGCGGGAAGCAGCGCACATTACCGCTTTCATGCATTATCTGCGGATATAAGGGTAAGAGATGCACGGGCTGATTCTCCCGAACTTGGAAGGGTACGGGTTGCTGTTCTTTCTACAGAAGGTAACGGTCTACCCTCTGCGGAAGTATTAGAGAATGTAACTAATATAGTAACCTCTGATGATATCAGGGTTTTAACTGATACGGTTGAGGTTGTCGCTTGTGATATTTTGCCTGTAGATGTGGTAGCGGATGTTTATATTTATCCCAATACACAAGAGGATATCATAGAAACAATCAGGCAATCTTTTATAAAAGATTTGGACGAAACAAGAGGCTTAGGTTGGGATTTAACAAGGTCATGGATAGTTGCACATTTATTTTTAGATGGTGTGCAAAGGGTTGAGCTTTCTTCTCCGATCGAAAACATTATAGCGGATGAAAACGCTTGTGTTGCTTTAAATAGTTTAACCATAAATTTAGCTGGTAGAGATCGATGATTAATATACTTCCCCCCAATGCTACGAAAGAAGAAAAGCATTTGGTGGAAGCGATCAATTACCAAACAGATGTAGAATTAATCAAAGGTTTTAAGCTTGGTGAACCTCCCGATCAATTTTTATCCTGGTTGATTTGGGAGTATGGGCTTGGTGAAGTTTTGCGTTGGCTTCCTGACCCACGCAAAGCAATACGCGAAGGCGTAAAGTGGCAAAGAATACGCGGCACACCAGAATCTTTGAGAATTGCCTTATCATGGGCGAATCTTGAAGGAATATATGTTGAAGAAGAAGTACCTGGTGAGCATTTTGCAGAATTTCAAGTTGGCATATCTGGTGATGTTCCAAACGATTTATTTATTGATGCTGTTATCGAATTAGCGCGTTTATCCTCGCCAATTCGGACACGGCTAACACGAATGTATAATGACGCTTATGATATAAGGCGATTTATACTTGATGATAGTGATTGGGGGGCATTTCTTTCTGATTATTCAGGAAATAGACTAACTGAAGACGGCCCCATTTTATCATTTGGTAGAAGCAATAGTTTTGATGCTCTTGTTCCTGCTGCTAAGTTAATACACGCGCATGACCATAACTTACATGCTAATGCTGTTTTATTGGACGTGTATAGGTTAGATCAAGTATTGCTTGATGTAAGCAGCCCACATGTCATAAACCACAGAGGCGGTTATGGGCGTATTTATAGTGCAGGTAATGAAATAGGTGTTTTTTCTCCTTATGGTGAAATTGAACCACATTTGTTATTTGCAAAAGCGCAAGTTGTACTATCTGATAATTGGGTGTTAGGTGATATAAATTCTTGCTTTCCTGTTAACAAGATTGAAGAAACAGGACAAACATTTACCCTTGACGATGGAGAAGCAAAGCTATCTGAAAATGTATGGCGATTAATACCAGTACCTTTGAATGAACGCTTTAAAACGTACCATAACAAAGGAAATAGCGAGGTACTTAACGATCAGATTATTACAGGCGGTAAACATCATGAATTTATATCCAGGTATGATGAGCATATTATTTGGCCTCGTTTATCAGACAGAAAACATAGTGTACCATCATCACGGCCAATTATACTAAAAGAGCTTATTGGTGAAAGTGATTATCTTGGTGTTAATGGCTGGCATGACCACAGGCATTTAGATAGACCTTGGAATAATACTAAAAATATTGTTGATAACATTATTGATAGGTTCCTAAGTGGAAAGCCAGAACCTTTTATAGATCAAATTGCTTATGGTAACATTTCGCATGTTGAGGCTTTTTATAAAGCTGATAGAGGCGGTGAAAATTTTGCTAATGAGCCGATTTTATTAAAAAATATAATCGGTAATGGGGATTATAGAGGTGTAGATGGCTGGCATGGCCACCAACATCTTGATAGACCTTGGAATAACACCGATAATGTTATTAAAAAGATTGTTGAGAAATTTCGCAAAGGAAAGTTTGTTGAAATTGACGGCCAGCATGTTCATAGCAGTAAAGGTTGTAGCGAATATTTTACTACAGCTACAATTGATAGTGCTATTGGCACATCAACAAGGCCTATACTTGAAAAGGATATAACAAGTAATCCTGTTTATCCTGGTGTTGGTGGTGCTGAAAACCATATTGATGCTGAAAGCTGGCAAAGATTTTTGATTGGAAAATCAGAACAATTTACCGAGCAAATAATACACTGTGCTATTACGCTTAGTGAATATACGGCAGCCGCTTTGGTTGATAGTGTGACCTTGCATGAATCCCCGATAATGCTTAGGGATTTATTACAGGAAAGCAGCTATTTAGGTGTTGATGGTTGGCATAATCATAAACATCAGGATAAGCCTTGGAGTAATACCGATAACATCATTGGGCGCATTACTAATAGACAATGGTTAAATGGTCATCCTTTGCCATTTAATGACCAGACTATTAATAGTGCTATTACGCTTAGTGAATACACGGCAACCGCTTTGATTGATAGTGTGGCTTCTCATGAATCCCCTATAATACTTAGGGATTTATCACAGGAAAGTCGTTATTTAGGTGTTGATGGTTGGCACGGTCATAAACACCAAGACAAACCTTGGAGTAATACCGATAACATCATTGGACGCATTACTAATAGACAACGGTTAAATGGCTATCCTTCGCCGTTTAATAATCAGGCTATTAATGGTGTAACTGGTGATAGTGAACATTATTCTAATGTTTCAAGAAGTGATGGAGCAACGGAATCATCTATTAATTTGAGAGAATTACTAGGTTGTGAAAGTGTTTATACCTTCATGGAAGGTTGGCATGGCTACCAACATTTAGACCAACCTTGGAATGCAACACCTACACATGTAGAAACGGTGCATACCCAAGAAATGCAGTAACTTTAACAATAACAATTTAAGCGAATGAATCCCGCCTGCGGTACTCCCAGGCGGGATTTTTTTATCAAATCAACCTAACCAATAAAGAGGTATAAATTATGGCTATCCTTACGCAATCTGGCCGCGCTGCTATGGCCGCAAGTATTAAATCACAACCAATACACCTAGCTTGGGGTAATGGTAATAGCGATTGGGAAGATGACCGCGCAGGAGAATTTACTTTTGCCAATGACCAGGTCGATCTAACACAAACTTACGTCAAAGATGTGGTTGTTAAAAGCCAGGATGAACAAACCACTTATACAGCTACAACGGATTATTCGGTTGATAGTGTAACAGGAATTATCACGCGCATTCCAACTGGTGCAATCGGAATAAATGATACAGTAAGCGTATCTTATATAGTTGATACTCCACCTGAAGATATTACCGCCGAAGCATTAATAAATGAAATAGGAAGGCGTGTTGTAGATGAAGTGGTGTTTTGTGTGCCTGATGAACAAGGCGATTTAATCACTCCTACAGGTCGATTTACCGCAGTTGCCGAACCCACCAATAACTTACATATGCGTTTCACTTTCGATTTTGAAGATAGCCCAGGTGAAATTGTTAGAGAACTTGGAATAATGGTTAATACCTTACTTGATGAATTGTTACCAGCAGGGCAAGAGTATTTTCAAGGTGCAGACGTTGTAGACCCAGGAATTTTATTAGTTCTTGAGCATACCGTGCCGTTAGTAAGAACTGCTGCAACCCGCGAGACTTTTAGCTTTGTCGTTACATTCTAGGAGAAATAAACCATGACATTACAAACATATTATAACAGATTCAGCCCATCTAAGAACTATGACCGTACTATGTTCTTGGCTGGTCGTGGTCTACAATCTTCTGAATTAAACGAAATTCAGGAAAATTCTTTGCAAAAATTACGCAGTGTTGGCGATGCTCTTTTTGCTGATGGTGACGTAATCGAAGGTACGGCAATCGTTGTAAATCCTGATACTGGCGATACTACTATTGAACCAGGCAAAATATATTTGCGCGGAAGTGTAAGAACTGTTGGTGATGCGTCCTTTACCGTTCCAACTAATGCAAGTGTTCGCATAGGTGTTTACTATAAAGAAATTACGGTTACTGAACTTGAAGACCCTGGCTTACGTGACCCTGCCGTTGGCACAAGAAATTATCAAGAACCAGGTGCAGCACGTTTGCAAGTAACCCTTACTTGGGGATTTGAAGCTGAAGGCATTACACCAGAAGGTGACGGGGAATTTTACCCTGTATATAATGTTGAAAATGGCGTTTTGATAATTCAATCACCGCCTCCACAATCGGATGCTGTAACGGCTGGTTTGGCTAGATATGACCGTGATTCTAATGGTTCTTATGTTGTATCTGGTTTAAAAGTTCGTTTTCTTGAAAATGATAATGGCGAACAAGTTTTTGTAATTGCCGAGGGTAAAGCACATGTAAACGGGTTTGAGATTGAATTATCTTATGGCTTGCGTGTTCGTTTCCCTGAAGACCCCGATATAGCAACTATTGAATCAGAACCGCACACATTTCAGCCAGACGGTCAAGGTGTGATGCGCCTTAACACTAACAATAGCCCTATCCATGTTATTGATCGGGTTGATATTACCGCAGAAAGAAGTGTAACAATTACACATGGTGCTTTTACAGGTAGCACTGACCCACTACCTGATGAATCAGTGCTTGAAATCGTAGAAGTAACCCAGGGCGGCACTACATTTGATATAAATGCAGATTATCGTTTAACTGCTGGTGATGTTGATTGGTCGCCCGCAGGAAATGAGCCAGCACCAGGTTCAAGTTATGATGTCACTTATCGTTATCGTGAACAATTAGACCCTGAAAATTTAGATGATACGGGATTTGAAATTTCTGGTGCAGTTGAAGGCACGTTAATATTGGTTGATTATCAATGGAAGATGCCACGCTTTGACCTGATTACTATTGACCAAGAAGGCACAGTAAGAAGGGTTAAAGGTCTGGCGCATCCTTGGCGGCCTTCGGTTCCTCGTTCACCTGATGACCAGCTCGACATAGCTTTTATTGAGCAGCTTTGGAAAGCGGACGAAGTGAAAACAACCAGTAGTGCTATTCATGCTATCCCAATGTCTGACATTGAAGCTATGCGTGAATCAATACATGATTTGTATAGCTTGGTTGCTCAAGAAAGATTGCGTAATGATGCTAATTCTCAAGAGCCGTCTGCAAAATTGGGAATTTTTGTTGACCCATTTTTTGATGATGATATGCGCGACCAAGGCGAGCCTCAAACTGCCTCTATTGTTGATGGTGAGTTGAGCCTACCTATTGCCGCAGAAATTGCAGAAGCCGCAAGAGAGGTTGACGCTTTCACACTGGATTTTGACCTTGAGCCTGTTTTGATTCAAGAGCTTAGAACTGGTGATATGAAAGTAAACCCATATCAGGCATTTTCGCCTGTTCCTGCCAAGGTTCGTTTAAAATTAGCTATTGATCGTTGGACAAATATTGAAACTACATGGTCAAGCCCGATAACTCGTAGGTTTAGCCGCTTCACCAGCCCACTTACAAGGACAACCATTGTCGGTGGTGGTGTTAGAACAACCGTACAATCTCGTACAACGAGAAACGTATTGTTGTCTGTTCAGCAATCAGAATCTAGCGAAGTTTTATCATCTAGCACCCGTAATTTAGAATTTATGCGTGAAGTACCGCAGCAATTTGAAATTGAAGGTTTTGAGCCAGGCGAAGAGCTAGAAACCATGCTGTTTGACGGTGTGGAAGTAACCCCAATTGAAGTATAGGAGATTTTGATATGGCAATAGTCGCAGACGCAGACGGCAAAATTACAGGTCAATTTTCTGTGCCGCCTAATATTCCTGTTGGCACAAAGCTTGTGCAATTTATAGGAGATCAAGGTAGTTATGGAGATTCGACCTATACCGCGCGTGGAGTTGTTACCACCGAGGAACGCCGCAGAGTAACTACAGTAACCGAAGTACAACAGTCGCAAACAACGGTTGTACTTCGTAGGTTTGACCCATTGGCGCAAACATTCACTTTGCAGCAAGGGCGGCATATTGGCGGCGTAGATTTATGGTTTACAGATCGTGGAGATAAAAAAGTTGTTGCTCAAATTAGGGAAACCACTGTTGGTATCCCTAATCAGGATGTGATAGCAGAAGCGCATATACAGCCTGATGATATTAACCTTGGAGATCAAAGCACCCGCATTGCATGGCCGCCTGTTTGGTTAGAGCCTGGTAGAGAATATGCGCTTGTTATTTTGACAGATGCAGCCGATACAGCCGTAAGAATTGCCGAGCTTGGAAAATATGATGCTATAGCGCAAAGATGGGTAACGTCTCAACCTTTTCAGGTTGGCGTATTACTTTCGTCTTCTAATGCTAGCACCTGGACACCTCACCAGGATAGAGACTTAACTTTTAGACTTTTAGGTGCAAGGTTCACGGCCACAACAAAAACTATTGATCTTGGCGATATAAACGTAACTGATGTTTCAGATGTTATTGCACTTGCCAATATTGAAAGGCCAGCCGTTGATACAGAAGTTGAAATTGTATTGACCGATGACCAAGGCGTTGAAACACGCATATCTGATGACCAACCCTTAGCTTTACGTGAGCGTCTTAATGGTGATGTAAATGTAAAAGCAGTGCTTAGGGGTTCAGATTTACGCAGCCCTGTCATGTTCCCAGGCTTACAAGCTATTTTAGGTAATATGTCGGAAAGTGCCGATTATGTGACTCGTGCCATTCCAGCAGGAGTAAATACCAAGGTCAATGTCACTTATGAATCACTACTACCAGGTTTGGCTAATGTTGTCGTTGAAGTTGAGGACGATAACGGCGATTGGCAAGCTATACCTTTAGATTCGGGCAAGCCTGTTGGTGATGAATGGGAAGAACGCACACATATATTAACTGGCTTTACGGCTGATGATACGCGAGTGCGTTTAACCATAACTGGTAATCCTCTTTACCGCCCAAGGCTTCGCGCCTTACGTGTCATTATAACCTAACTTAATCAAAGGAAATCATTATGCCAAACGATGTTACCGATCGCGGCTATGAGTTACCACATCCTGACAATGTAGCGTCTTCCGATGTGGTTCGTATCCGCAACGCACTAGGGTCTGTTGACTCTGATGTGCGCGAAGTCTGGGACTATAACGCCCAACAAAATCTTGAATCAACAATTGAATTATGGAGTTAAAATCATGCCTACACCAACCTTACTAAAAACCGCAGTTGAAGCACTAAATGATCGCCTTGCCGAGCTTACAACTGAAGCAACACCAGAGCAGCTAGCCTATTTGTCTAAGTCTGTTCAAAACATGTCGGGACAAGGTACAATACTTGATATTGTGGCTTTGACTGATGATAAGCTGCAAGAACTTATCGATGCGGCAACCGCCCATCTAACCAGCATGACGGATGCAGAAACTAACGCCCTTGGTGCGCTTGATACTGCTAAGGTAGACTCTTTAGATGAAATGGGTACAACTAAAGTCAATGCACTTTCTGATATGCTCACAGCTAAAGATTCTCATTTAGTAGAAATGGACACGGCTAAAACAGGTCATGTTACAGCAATCAATACCGAAGGCACAAGCCAACTAGCGGCTGTATCTGACGCAGCAACGGCCTTTATCGGCGTTAATGATGTGCCTGGGGGTTCTACCATTATGACAGAAGTTAATGCGGTTCAAAGCAATTTGGATGCAATAAATGATATTCCAGGCGGCTCTACTATTCTAACAGAAATCAATAACTCTGTTGGTGATGGTTTGATAATTGACCCAAATGCAATACCATTTCTGTTCGGAGTATTGAGTAGATACAATGACTATAACTATGGTGGAGGTCAATGGACTAGCGAACTAGGACAATGGTACACAAATAACCCAGAATGGCCGTTTAATCTGTTATGTGGTACGCATTCAGAAAGTACAAGCTATTCTGGTTTCTTTAAAATGCCTTCATTACAATTTTTACAAGGTAGTAATGGGCGGTTTAACTTTAAAGAACAGTATAACCGTTATCAACAGTCTTCAAACCAGTATCAATATCCATATGCAGCAGTTGGTGTATTTTTTATAAAAAATACTACTGGCTCATCTATGAATCGCACATTTTATCATGGCGGTTCAGCGCATTGGTCGTCTGGTTATGAAGGTGCGTCTTTGTGGGTAGGCACACCGAATCAAACAGATGCTAACAAAGGTAGCATTTCAAGTATCAGTTGGAGTAATGTATTTAGCACTACAAGTAGTACCCATAATTGGGGCGGGCAATCTACAACGGTTACAATACCAGCAGGTAAAACCGTTGCTGTGATGCTTTATACTTCCGCTTATTACATTACTAGCCCTTCAAGCTTTTATTCACAATTCTTGGGTTGGTATATTTATAACTTCCGCAGCAATTTCATGACTACAGGATTAGAGGTTGATGCTGAAAGAACAATAAAGGCATGGCAACAAGGTCATGGCCTTAATCAACCTCATCAACTTTGGAATTAATTATTAATTATAGGAGTAAAATACTATGCCTACTTACATTAAATTTGACACAGACGGCACACAAATTGAAGTTAACACTAAACAAGCTAAACCTGCTGGTGATGAATGGCAAGCTGCGCCAGGTGATTACGATTCTACAAAGCGTTATCGCCGTGAACCTGACGATACCATACGTGAGGAAACTGCGGTAGAGCTTGATGCTTTTCAATTGCCTTTAGAAAAAGAAACAGCCCTTAATAATGTTAAACGTATCCTAAATGGTTATCGTGACACTTATGCAGGTTATTCTACTGGTAAAAGTAAGGCTTATGAAGCACAAGCGCGGGCAGCCGAGCGAGTGTTAGCGGCGGTTGCAGCTAGTAACCCTATTGATGCTTTAGATAATCAGATTTTAGGTGAGCTTGCCACTGTTCGATCTATTACGGTTGAAGATATGGCAAACTTAATTAAAGCTGAACTCGATGCTAAAGATATAGCTCTTGGCGCATTGGAAGCGTGCGAAGATAAGGCCGAGACTATTATAGCTGATAGCACCACTATTGCAGAATTAACAAGTGGTCTTGCCACTTGGGAAACTGATGTTGCTACTACGGTTGCCGCACTCTAACCAAAACCATAATAAGACGCATAATTTAATCTCACAGGGTTTTGCCTTTGTGGGATTTTTTTATGCGCAAATTCCAACAATTTATAAAGGAAATCTAGCTATGCCAGAGCAATTTTTACATGGTGTGGAGGTTGTGGAGATAGACACAGGCCCGCGCCCAATCAGAACAGTTAAATCATCTATCATTGGTCTAATCGGCACGGCTCCTGCTGCGGATGCTGCGGCTTTTCCAATCAACACCCCTGTATTGGTTGCTGGTAATAGAACTGAAGCAGCGAAGCTTGGGGCTGATGGAAGTTTACCAAGTGCCATCGATTCTATTTTTGACCAAGCTGGCGCAATGGTAGTTATTGTTCGTGTTGAAGAAGGTGCAGATGAAGACGAAACTATAGGTAATATAGTAGGTGGTGTCGATGTCGATACAGGGCAATATGAAGGTGTACAAGCTTTCTTGGGTGCTGAAAGCGTGGTGCATGTTAGCCCGCGTATTTTGATAGCACCTGGTTTTACACATCAACGCCCTAGTGGTAATGCTAACCCTGTTGTTGCAGAGCTTATAGGCATTGCTGAAAGATTAAGAGCCGTAATCATTGCCGATGCTCCTTCTACAAACGATGCTGACGCTATAACCTATCGTGGCGATTTCGGAAGCCCAAGGGTTTATGTCATAGACCCTTTCGTTAAAATCTTTGATACTGAAACTGATAGCGTTATTACCCAGCCTTCAAGCGGGCGGGTCGCGGGTGTGATTGTCAAAACTGATAATGAAAGAGGTTTTTGGTGGTCGCCAAGTAACCGTAATATAAACGGGATAATTGGCAGTGAAAGGCCAGTTGGTTTCGTACTCGGCGATACAAACGCAAGAGCAAATCATTTAAACGAAAATGAAGTTGCCACGATTATCAGACAAGATGGCTACAGGTTATGGGGCAATCGGACATGTTCCAGTGACCCAAAATGGGCTTTTTTGTCGGTAAGACGTACAGCAGATATTATCAATGATAGTTTGCTACGTGCTCATTTGTGGGCGGTAGATAGGAACATAACTAAAACCTACATTGAAGATGTGGTTGAGGGTGTGAACGGATACCTGGCAACGCTCAAAGCATTAGGCGCAATTTTAGGTGGCAGATGTTACGCAGACCCAGAGTTAAATACCCCTGCTAATATTACTCAAGGTAAAGTGTTTTTTGATTTTGATTTTACCCCGCCATATCCAGCCGAGCATATCAATTTCAGAAGTCACTTGGTTAATGATTACATAGAGGAGATTTTCTAATGATACCGAAAATATTAAAAAATTTTAGTGCCTTTGTTGATGGACGTGGCTTTGCTGGCAGAGTTGACGAGGTGGTGCTACCAAAACTAACGATTCAAACCGAAGAACATAGGGCTGGTGGCATGGACGCGCCTATTGAGATTGATCTTGGTATGGAAAAGTTAGAGGCCGAATTAACATTTGCTGAATATGACATTGAGCTATTTAGACTTTTTGGCTTGATAGATGGTAGCGCAGTTGCAATTACATTGCGTGGTGCGATTCAAGCGAGCGGTGACGCTGAACCCGTTGTTATCAATCTCCGTGGTTCATTTCGTGAGTTGGACGCTGGCACGTGGAAAGCAGGTGATAAGGCAACGCTAAAATGCATGGTAGCAGCTCGTTATTATAAGCTAACTATCAATGAAACAGAAGTAATTGAAATCGATGCTGAAAACATGATTAGAGTGGTTAACGGTGTAGATCAACTTGCGTCTGTTCGTGATGCCATAGGTGTTTAATTTTAACAAAAGGAACCCATTATGAAAGGTATATTTAAAGTAGTGGATAAAGTAGTTCACATTGAAGAGTTTGCTTATCCTTTGAATGAATTTTTAAAAGATGAGCCTGATTTTTCAACACCAAAGAAAGCCAGGCTTATCTATAAGCAAGGTGAATCAATCAATAAAGATTCTGGTTATTCAAGCAAAATATTAGATCAATATATTGCAAGAAAAAATCTTTACCGGGCCGCTTACAAGGCAAGACGTAATGGTCGCTTTGATGCTGAAAAAGCACAAACTCAAGAGTCGTTTGAAACTAAAAAAATTGATGAAGTGGTGAAAGAAGAAACAACACTAGAGGAAGTAACCGAATCACCAAAAAAATCAAAATCCAAGAAGCAAAAAGGAGAATAAAACCATGCAAACTATTACGCTTATAGAGCCTATTACAGTTAATGGTACAATTTACGACCAATTGAATATTCGCCGTCCTAAAGTTCGTGACCGGCTTGCTGTTGAACGTATGAAAAAATCTGAGGCAGAAAAAGAAATCGTAATGATTGCTAACCTGGCAGAAGTAGACGCAAAAGTAATAGAAGAATTAGACCTTGCCGATTATGCCAAGATTCAAGGGATTTTTGCAGATTTTTTAGAAGTGACCCCGCCGACCTCCGATTAGCTGTAGTCTCACTAGCACATTTCACTGGCGGGGGTGTTCAGCAATATCTTGATATGGAGCTAGACGATTTCATGCTTTGGATGCAATCGGCTAAGAAAATCAGTGAAAAACAATAAATCAACGAGGGTTACCGTGCAAAATATAAAACCTTCTTCCCTTCCTAAATTAAAGCCTGTTGCTTTGGCAACAAAACATAAAAGCTTATGGCTAATTTTATATGTTTGGCTTGCAGTGGGAAGACAGTGGGAAGTTGCAGAAGATTGGCAGTTTGCCACAAATGATGGCACTGTTTTATTTATCCCTAAAGGCTTTGTGTTTAATGGTGCATCCATTCCAAGGTTTTTTAGATTTATTCTTTCACCTGTAGGATTGCTGTTTATTCCGTCTGTATTCCATGATTACGCCTATGTGCATAATCATTTGTTAGAGGTAAACAAGCAAGGCAAGGTCATAAAATACCGTGACCGGGCGGGTAAAGCATCATGGGATAAGTTGTTTTATAAGCTGGCAAAGCAAATAAACGGCTTTTCGATTATAGGTAAGATAGCAAGACTTGCTTTGGCTATAGGTGGTCATCTTATCTGGAAAAAACATCATGGTAGTAAATTTGAAAAGCGCATTGCCAAGGCAGCATTGAAAATTACAGGCATTCTAAATGTTATCCTGCCTCTTGTGTTTCTGATTTTATTAATATTAGAGTATGTTAAATGACTAAAAGCCATACAGTTCAGGTAAATATCGGTGCTGCTCTTGCTGGTAGTTTTAAATCTGTATTTCAAGATGGGTCTAAGCAGTTAACCCGTCTTGGTGATGGTATGAAAAAACTGGAAACACGGGCTAAAGGATTAGGTAGTTTCAACAAACTGCAAGGAGATGTACGCAAAGCCAGTGATCGCTTGGCTGATGCTGAAAACAAAGTACATCGTCTTAGGCGTGAGATGCAAAAATCAGATAAACCAACTAAGCAAATGAGTGCTAATTTTGGTCGTGCCCAGGCTGCGGCCAATAAAGCAAAAGAGGCATTGAAAAAGAAACGTAATGAGTTGGGGCGGTTAAAGAATGAACTAAAACTTACTTCTTTTAACTCAAAAAAGCTTGCACTTGAACAAGCAAAGTTAGGAGCTTCAGCAGATAAGTTGCGCTCAAAATATAGATTGCTAAATGCTAGCATATCAAGAAGACAAAATATTTTAAGTAAACGGTCTGCATTACGTGGACAAGCTTTTGACATGATTGCGC
>CALCTU010000067.1 GCA_937907045.1 uncultured Alphaproteobacteria bacterium | reverse complement strand
GATGCTGATTCAGAAAAAGTTGGAGTAAGTGCTGAAGTAAGTGCTGAAGTATTAGGTCAACTTACTGAGGCTAAGTTAGTCTCTGCAGAAAAAATGTTAAAGAATCTAGGCGTATTGTAATGTAAATGTAACAAAGTTATAGTATATTACGTTAAAGAAAAATTAGATGAAAGTGCCTTTGGAGTTATGTTATGCCTAGTGAATTTTTGCAAGCTGCATCTCGTGGTGACATAGATAAATTAACGACGTTATTGGGTGAAGGAGCTGATCTTAATGAAGTTGATGATTGTGGTTGGACGGCTTTACATTGGGCTTCTTTGCGTGGATATACAGCCATAGTAGAATTTTTATTATCTAGAGGGATTCAAGTTGATAAAGTTGGTAACTACGACCAAACGCCTTTGCATCTAGCTTCTTCTAGTGGACGTACTGAGACAGTAGCGGTTTTATTATCTAACGGTGCTCAAATTGATAAAACTGATGAATTTGGTCGAAAACCGTTGCACTTGGCCTCTATGAGTGGGCATATAAAGACAGTAGAGTTCTTGCTTTCCAACGGGTCTAAAATGGGTGAGGTTGATAATTCTGGTCAAACGCCTTTGCATCTAGCTACTTCTAGTGGGCGCACTGAGACAGTAGCGGTTTTACTATCTAATGGGGCCCAAATTGATAAAGTTAATAATTTTGACAAAACGGCTTTACATGAGGCTGTGAATTTTGCTGTTGAGGATTGTGTGAAAGTTTTGTGCTTAGTACACAAGATTTTGGATGTGGCTATTCCTGATAATATTAAAGATAATGATCTTGTTCAGCGTGGTGTTGCAAGTTCACAGGCGATTTATGAGCATATAATGGGTTCTGTTAGTGAAGTGCCAATATACGATGCCTTGCGTCACTGGATGGATAAGAAAGGAGATATTGAAAAGCTAAACTTTGCAGACCTTGAAGCTTTGTCGGCTGTTTTTAAAACTAATTTTAACGATGATAAAGAGTTGACCCCTGAGGTAAAAGATTGTCTTTCTGTTATCAGTTCAGATAGAATAACCAAATTCTTAAATTCTAGGAGTTTGGTTGGTCAGTGTGTTAGAGTTGTAATAACAGAGCCCGATGAATCACTAGAGCATCATTCAGCACAAACTCTTGATAGAATTTCTGTTACTTTACTTACTAGCGTTTCTGAAGCACAAAGGGCTATGGAATAAGGTGCTGTGAGTAAACTAAATTAACAAGTTTTTTTGCTTGTGTTCTCACAAAACTAGACAGTTAGTGAGGTGTTTGAAATAGATATATTAGATGAATTTTAAATCGAAGGAGATGGATTGTGGTTTGGAAACAAGCAGGAAGCCAGGAAAATAGTATTGTATTTTATTATTCAGAAGAAGGTGATGACCGGCCCTATATTGAAAGGCTTAAACAATCTTTCATTGGCTCACGTGAACGTATTGCAATGCGATCTATATCTTTTTTCCGTGAAGGTGATGATTCATATATCAGAATTCAATTAGTCTCAATTTATGAAGATATCCAAAATTTTAATACGTTGGTAAAACGCGACAATCGTGAGTTATTTGAATGCTTTAAACCGGAAATTCGCAGTAATAATGTATTTTTTATTACCTTGCCAAATGATATAGCTGACAATAAAGCTCATCAGGAAGCTTTATGGAAGTTGATAAATGAAGTAAAACACATTACGGACATTCCATATAATATTATAAGGGGAATTGCAAAGCATGTAGGTATATTGCCTCCTTTGAGTTGTGTTGAGGATAATGAAGAGAAAAGTTACCGTGAAGCGATAGAAGCGATAGATAGGAGGCCAGGGGTTTTATTAAATCCAAATGCAGTTGCTTATAAAGGTAGTTACACTAGTGAAGTGAGAAATTTTGCCTCTTTAATTTAACTATGGCTAATACTAATATATAACCTTCAATTTATGTGTTTTGGTGTGTGTTTATTTAAATAACCTAGAATTATCTGCCAATTTCGGGTGGTTCCTGGGACGGTATTGAGGAGGTAGACGTGCTTGCGGAGATTTTGTTATGTAAGTTTAAGTGTTGTGAGGATTCAGAGGAAGATTCTTTTTCAGCTAGTCTACTTTCAGCAATAGATTTTAGTGTTTGTGATAGTTTGTCGCTATGAAGAAACTCAATAACCTTATTGGGAACAAATTGAAGTGGTATGGTGAGTGTGTCTCTCGATTGAAACCAAGGCTTGGCTTCCTCAAGGCCAGCTTCTTGCCTTTTTGTGATAAGCAGTTCTATTTGTTCTTGGCTTAATTCATCCATAGGGCATGGTGTACTATCAATGTTTACGTAGAGTTTTTCATGAGGATGGGATTGATATTGGGTGCCATATTCTTGTGGATTTAGTGAATTTCTGGCAATGCGGTCCGTAAGGTAACATATAAACCCAGAATGTGCCTTTTGAGTTTTCATGACGTTTAAAATAGCTTCTTGCCTTGATGTTATAGCAGATAGCCTAGTAAGAGCGTTTTGAGTGTCTATTGATTGTAATGGTACAATATTGCAGTCAGCATGTTGTACGCACAAGAAAGCGCTAGTTTCTATACACCATGCATCTTCTTCAGAAATACCAAGTTCAGATAATAAAGATTGTGAAGGCCACCCATTCCCTTTGATAAAGTCCTCGAGAATATCGAGATTATTGCCTAGGTGATGTACATATTGTGCATTGTCATTACGATAAACGTCATGTTCTCTTGTTTGCAATAACGTTATGAATGAAGATTTTAGAGGCTCTGTAAGCTTGTTAATTGATTCTAACATGTGTACCATTATAACAAATATTACCTAATACTGCCAGAATCAACTTTAATATATTCAACAAGGCACGCCAGTCATGTTGGTGCGTTAAATGTTTTCTTTTAAGCCAAACACCAATTACATCTTGTTCTGACTATGTAACTCAATTATAAGCCTCATTTAAGATTAAGTGTATTAAGTTTGATTGGCTAGGAATTAATAGATGGTGGTTAGGTTAGCGGATACTTCAACCTCAGATGATGT
>CALCTU010000066.1 GCA_937907045.1 uncultured Alphaproteobacteria bacterium | reverse complement strand
ATTGGTGCGCCTATTAAGGCAGCTATTGATTTTGAAAGTGCTATGGCCGATGTACGAAAAGTTGTTGATTTTAAAGATGGGAAAAAAGGTTTAGCTGATTTTGGTGACAAATTAAAAAAATTATCTCGTGAAATTCCCCTTTCTGCTAGCGAGCTTGCTGCGATTGCGGCCGCTGGTGGTCAATTGGGTACAAAAGAAGGAGAATTAGAAGATTTTGTAAAAGTAGTATCCAAGATGTCTACAGCCTTCGACATGTCGGCCGAAGATGCTGGCGAATCCATAGGTAAGATTAAAAATGTATTTGGCCTTGGTATTAATGAGATGGAATCTTTTGGTGATACTCTTAACCATCTATCTGATAATACCGCTGCAAAAGCAAGAGAAATTGTAAAAGCATTATTGCGTGTTGGTGGTCCCGCTGGTGACTTTGGCTTAAAGCCTGATAGTGTTGCGGCTCTTGCTGATACGTTTATTGCGTTAGGTAAGCCACCACAACAAGCAGGAACAGCGATTAATGCGTTGTTGGTCAAGTTGAATACTGCTGAAAAACAAAGCCCTAAATTCCAGGCAGGGCTAGAAGCTCTTGGATTATCAGCTTCAGAGTTAAAAGAATCAATCGGCCAAGATGCTGAAGGTGCATTATTATCATTTCTTGAAACAGTATCCAAGGTTGATAATCAAGAACGTGCAGGAATTTTATTTGATTTATTCGGACAAGAATATGTTGACGATATTTCTTTAGTAGCTGGTAAGTTGGACGTTTACAAGGATGCATTAGGCGCATTGGCAGATGAAACAAAACGTTCTGGTTCAATGCAACGTGAATTTGAAAACCGATCCGACACCACAGCTAATAAAATTAATCTCTTTAGAAATAGAATCAATGAGTTGTCTATTGATCTAAGTGACGGCTTATTGCCAGGTATCAATTTTGTTTTGGGTGCTTTTGGGAAAGTTTTCACTGGTATTGCTATGGTTGCTAAAACGTTCCCACTTTTAACTACGGCAATATTCGGCACAATATTTGGCCTTGTTGCTTTGAAAATAGCAAGCGTAGGTCTTGCGTTTGGCTGGACATTTGTAACAGGCGGTGCAGAAATGGTGCGTGAAGCATTTATTAAAATGCGTATCCAGGCATTGCTTAATAATGTGAGTTTCAAAGCATTTAATCTTACATCTTTAGTAACAGCAGTACGATTAAAGGCTTTGGCTTTTGTAAAAGTGTTAGCTGTGATGTGGGGTAAATTATCGCTTGTGGTATCGTTAGTAAAAGCAAGGCTTTTAGGGCTAAATGCTGCGGCTTTCATGACATCGGCACGTTTAAAATTATTAAATGCCATGTCGTTAATCACGGCTGGACGTATGAAATTGCTTGCAATAGGCGGCATGATTAAAGCTTTTGCAGGTAGTTTAGTTTCTCTTGCTACTCGTGCGATTCCCATTGTAATTGGCGGTCTTCGGGCTTTAACGGTGGCAATGCTGACAAATCCAATCGGTCTAATCATTGGTGGGATAGCATTAGCGGCCGGGTTGATTATAGCCAACTGGCAAAAAGTGAAAGATTTTTTTGCTGGAATATGGGAACCGATAAAGCCAATTTGGGAAAAGTTTGCCACATTCATCGGCAAAATATGGGATGTAATAAGCGCACCATTTAGAGCAATAGGGTCTTTGCTTGGCTCGTTATTTAGTTTTGGCGGTGATGTTGAGGCTAATGTTTCTCAAAATACAATAGCAGGTAATACACAACCTAATTTTGCTGATTTTTCAAATATTCCTACTGGTAGTACGGTTGAATCCAACACCTATAACAATAACCTTACTGTCAACGTGAATGCTGTGGAAGGCCAGAGTGTCAAGAGTATTGCTGACGAAGTAATACGCCGCATAAAAGGGCAATCGCGGGGGTTTTTATTCGATCAAGTACCAGGAGTAGCATAGCATGGCAGTTATGATGAAGCTGGGGCAATACACCTTTGCCCTTGAGACGGCAGCATATCAGCAATTACGCCGCAGTATAGAATATCGCTGGCAATCGCAAGATCGTGTAAGTCATGATCCTGCTATGCAATATGTAGGTCGCGGAAAAGAGCAAATAGAGCTTGATGGTATTATTTACCCTCATTTTAAAGGTGGCTTAAATCAGATAACCGCAATGAAGGATACTGCCAACCGCGGCGAAAAACTTTTATTGGTTGATGGTTTAGGTCATCCCTGGGGTAATTGGGTCATCATGCAAGTGGAAGAAACGCAAGAAATTTTTGCCAAAGGTGGTGTGCCACGCAAAATTACATTTCATCTAACACTAACAAAATATGGAGAAGATTAGCCATGCCTGAATACCGCACACGCGAGGGTGATATGGTCGATTGGATTTGCTGGAAACATTACGGAAGGCAAGCGAGAGCCGTTGAAGCTGTTTTGGAATCCAATCCAGGACTAGCAGATCATGGTACAATATTACCTTCCAATATTATTATTACCCTTCCTGATATTGAACTACCAGAAAGCGAAGAGATCATAAGATTATGGGATTAACAGCATGGCAACACCAGATTTTAGAGTTATCGCCGAAGGTAGCGATATCACCGAGGCTATACGTCAAAGGTTACTTTCACTTAATCTCAGTGATGAGGCAGGGTTTAACAGTGATAAAGTAGAAATTAGCCTTGATGATAGAGATAATAAAATATCAATGCCACGCACAGGCGAAAATCTTGAAGTTTCTATTGGATATAAGGAAAGTTCAATTATCCATATGGGGCTTTATGTTGTAGATGAGGTTTCAATTGAAGCTCCGCCCATGACTATGACCCTTCGAGCCCATGCTGCGGATATGCGGCAAGTAATGAAAGCACCACGTACTAAAACATGGGGGAAAATTACTATTGGTGATCTTGTAAGTAGTGTTGCGGGTGAGCATGGTTTAACACCTCGTATTGCTGAAGAATTATTATCAAAAGAAATCCAATACCTTTACCAAACAGAAGAAAGTGATTTAAACCTGCTAACACGCATAGCATCGAATCATGGGGCAGTTTCAAAGCCTGTAAATGGTAATTTGCTATTTGTACCTAAAGGTGAAGCAAAGGCCGTAAGCGGCCAGCTTATAGCTCCTATAACACTAAACAGAAAACAAATTACAAGCTGGCAAGCCAACTTTGCAGAGCGTGGCAAATATGGTGCTGTTGAAGGTAGCTGGCATGACAAGGAAACCTCATTAAAAGAAAAGGTAAAATACGGGAGTGGTGAGCCTGTGTACACGCTTCGGCATACAATAGACAACAAGGAAGAATTAACACGCAAAGTAAAATCTACCTATGAACGTTTGCAGCGTGGCACAGGAACATTGAGCCTAACCTTGCCAGGCAACACAAATTTATTTGCTGAAGGAAAATTAACTGTTTCGGGGCTTCGCCCTGGCGTTGATGGTCTTTGGAATATTACGCGGGTTGAGCATTCACTTTCTAATAGCGGCTATACCTGCCAGGTAGAAGCAGAGATACCCACTAAGTAATCAATTAAAATCGGAGTTTTTACAATGTTAGGTTCTAAAGACAAGGAGCAAGACGAAATCATATCAATACCAAGAGAAGAATTTGAGGCGATGCTTTGCCGTGCGGCTGAAAAGGGAGCACTAAGAGCGTTGGCCGATGTGGGGCTTGATGGTGAAGATGCCGCCCATGATATAAAAGAACTCCGATCTTTACTTTCAGCTTTGCAGCTTGCTAAACGCACTGCTTTTCAAACTTTTATCAAAATCACTACCACAGCTATCTTGTTTGCTTTGATAGCTGGCCTGGCAATGAAGTTAAAGGTGCTAACATTATTTGGAATCGAAGGAAAATAACATCATGTTTTTTAATCATTGGTCAAAAATACCTAAGAATTATTGGAGGTGGAAGGATTTTCCACCATATGAATTAGCCAGTAAGGGGAATGGTAGCTTACTGGTGAACGAGGATGCTTTAGATTTATTACAAACAGCACGTATACGGACGAATAAACCATTTTTTATTAATTCAGCCTATAGAGATGAGCACCATAACGCCATGATCGGCGGTGCCCCTCGAAGTTATCACTTAGAGGGGAGAGCCTTCGACATATCATTAAGAAATCACGACAAAGAAAAATTAATCAGAATCCTAGAGCAAGTTGGTTTTACTGGCCTTGGGGTTAATTATCAATCGTTTGTTCACGCGGACAATGGACGAAAAAGGAGATGGTAAAATGTTAGAGATATTACTTTCAGTATTTGGTGGTGGCGCAACTGGCTTATTTGGCAGTGTGTTAGGGCGGCTTACGTCAATTTGGGAAACAAAACAAGAACGTAAATTTGTACTTGAAAAATATAAATTAGATGCAGAGTTACGCGCCCAGGAAACAGAGAGGGAGTTACAAATAATAGATGCCAAAGCAGCGCAAGAAGCCCTTAGTGCTAGCTATAAGCATGATAGTAAGATTGTTGTAACTTCCTCATTCGTTCAAAGCATCCGTGCCCTGGTGCGACCTGTACTTACAGGCTTTTTATGGGTTCTTGTCGGGGCTATCTGGTTCACTTTACCAGAAAGCGGTGAGTATCGCACCGAGATTATTCAAAGCATTTTATATGCTTCAACTACTGCAACCGTGTGGTGGTTTGGTGATCGTGGCTATCAAAAGAAAAATTAACCAACCATAGGAGACTTGATTATGCCCAGAAAAGTAACAAAAAAGACAGCAAAAAATACCTATCCCAAGTCTAAAACACTCGATTGGAAAATCAGAGTTGGTATTATTTTTGCGGGTATTGCTGTAATGGTGGCAAGCCAGGCATACGGCACTATTTTAATTTTTGTTGGCGGAGCAATAGCACAATTTGGCATTTGGTACGGTTCAAATGGCTTTATGTCGT
>CALCTU010000065.1 GCA_937907045.1 uncultured Alphaproteobacteria bacterium | reverse complement strand
GCTTTGCTTACCATTGGCAAGCATATCGGTCACTTTATCTAAAGACGATTTATCCCAGCCATACGCCATAAGCTTTTTTATCAGCATGTTTTTGATTACACCAGACCCACCAGATACTTCCTCATCTGACACCGCACCAGTAGGCAATGGTTCCAACAATTCTTTAGTTACCTTGGAATGGTTTGCAACTTCTTCGAGAACCTCAGCACCCTTTATTACCTTACCAGAAGCCAGGTCAATCTTGACCACCTCACCTGCACCAATCAACTTACATGACTTAACTTGTGCATACATATCAGAAGAGGAAAGATCTCTATCACCTTTATCCACAAATGGCATTTCAGAGCCAAAATATTGAAGCGTGATTGGCTTTCCTTCTTTATCGGCGACAACAACTTCTGCATGTTGTGCAGGCCTTAATCCGCCTCTATCAATGGCACATGTGACCACAGGCTTTTGCATACTATCATATCCAAGTGCAATCACATCTGCAGGTCCATTATAGCCTTTTTCCATCGCTTCAAATGCAAGCAAACATGCTTTTGCTAAGTCAGAGATAGGATCGGTAGAAAGGCTTGGTGATGGCTGCATCAAGCGATATAGCGCCTCCGTGATAGGAACTCCTTGAGCAAGTAGCTCTTCAATTCGCTGCTCAAATAATTGTGTATCCGAGCATGAAATATCCACTTTCTTACCCGAAAACATCTGACGCTCAAGCACATTGGACAAAATACTATTAAACTCACCATTATGCCATAAACGTCTACATGGTTGAGCCCGAGACCAAGACGGATTTGTATTGGTTGCTAATCGACTATGGTCACCAACACCCTGTGCTACAATATGATTCACGTCTGGATAAAAGGACGCCACCTGATCTGCTCTTAGTAAGCCTTTAAAAATTATATGCTCAAGACTCAAACTAACCACGTGCAAGTCATCGATAGTGTTTCCTTGCTCTGTCACCTGCTCTTCAATCTCACGTGATGCTTTAATACAACATTGTTCAATATCATAAGCTGACTTTGATCTATCTTTTGGAACAATCATTGCTTGCTTAAATGCAGGCTGAACTTTACGAGCATACTCACTCAACTGGGCAGCATCCGCATTTGTTTCAATATCACGCCAACCAACTAGTTCTAAATCATACTTCTTAAGAGCATCAGAAATTAACTTCTGTTGCGCAAGAAGGTCAGCTTCTTCTTCACTCGCATTTTGTGTAAGAAAGAAATTTGCAAAAATAAGTTTACCATCGGTTACACCGTCAGGAACCTGAACACCCACTTGTTGGAATTTTGACCTAAAGTAATCTTTTTGATAACCGTAAAATAAAACCCCCGCACCGTCACCTGTACCATCAAGGTTCTGAGCACCCCGCGAAGCCATACATTTTAGGATATGAAGGCCTCTACTAGTAACGGCCTTGCATGGACGATCCGCACTAATAAAAGCAATACCACAAGCACCCTTGGAAATATCATCTCCTAACGGAGGTGTTGCATAATGTTGAATTGAAGACGTTTTTTTTGGGGGAGTAGTAGCTTCTAAACGCGGCGGCACGATGTAATGTCTCCTAAATATTACTTACTTTTCAGTGTCCTCAAGACAGAAGCTGAATCTACACTCGGGAAACAAATTATGTAAAGTTATTTTTTAACAAATAAAGCAATATGAATTCTTATTAACAAAATTTGCAAAAAAGCTCACACACCATTTCATTTCATGAAATAGTCTAAATACTCCGCGGAAGGTTATTATAGCTTTTCCAACCTCACACGTACAATCTGTTGATTTACCTTATGCAACACCGTAAAACGCATGCCCGCAACTTCACCCGTATCACCTTGGTTAGGAATATCCTCAAGTTCATGCATCAAAAGACCCGCAATAGTTGCTGTAATATCATCAGGCAACTCCCAATTAAACTGTCGGTTTAGATCTCGTATATTTGCCTGTCCACTCATATCAACAGATCCGTCATCATTTGTAACAATATCATAAAACTCAATATCGTGTTCATCTTCAATTTCACCGACAATCTCTTCTAAAATGTCTTCCAACGTAATGAGCCCAACCAAATCACCATATTCACTGATTACAATTGCTTGGTGTAATTTACGTTGCCTAAACTGCAACAACTGCCTACCAATAGTATTGGTTCCAGGAACAAACCACGGCTTGGTGGCAATACGCTGAATGGATAAATCTTCTATATCACCACTGTGACTGCGTAATGCTAGAAGGAGTGCCTTTGCATGCAAAAGCCCCACAATATTTTCTGGCTTATCTTTCCACAATGGAATGCGTGTATAAGGACTATCTAAAACCTGTGAAACAATATCCCTAACTGGTAGATCAATATTGATACTAACAATATTTTTGCGGTGCACCATCACATGCTCCACCTCTACACGCTCCAAATCTAGAATTGAGGCAAGCATATCCCTATCTTTCTTAACCACTTGCCCCTTAGCATGATGCAGGTCAATTGCTCCGCGTAACTCATCAACACCAGAGATTATCTCTTGAGACTTTTTCTTCAGCCCAAGTATTGTCATCACGCCTGCTACAATCCATTCTATTAATATAGTAATGGGGTAACTTATTTTAACAAAACCATAGATAAGCGGCGCCACAAATAGTGACATTTTTTCAGCATTGTGAAATGCATAGGTTTTGGGTAATACCTCGGCAAAAACAAGTACCAACATCGTCATAATAAGCGTAGCTATGGCTACACCTTCATTTCCCCAAACACTAATGGCTAAACTGGTAGCTAATGCACTTGCCAGGATATTAACTACATTATTACCAAACAAAATGGCACCAATGAGCTTTTCTTTTTGGTCACGTAGCTTTTCTACCAACACAGCACGTCGACTGCCTTCTTTTTTAAGCTGATGGATTTTAGCACTCGAGCTAGCCGTAAGCGCCGTTTCAGAACCAGAGAAAATCCCCGAAAGTAAAATCAAAATAAAAATAATAATAGCCAGGGTTGTTATGCTCATAGTGTTACCTTACCTTGTTGACTGAGCCTAAGTACAGTTGATACTAACTGCATATCCACCTCACGACTAACATGTGCATCGCCAATCGCGTTAAGTACAATAAAAGCAATCTTACCATGGCTTACTTTCTTATCTCCAGCCATTGCTTTTACCAATTCATCTACATTCCAGGGATAATCAACATCTTTTAATGTTGCTGGCAAATTACACGATGTTAGATATTGAGCTAAATCTTGGGCAACGGTGGCATCACACAGTCCCATACCCGCAGACAGGGTCGCGGCCATCACCATACCAGCTGCCACGGCTTCCCCATGAAATAAAACATCACTATAACCACTGCAAGCCTCCATTGCATGACCAAATGTATGACCAAAATTAAGCAACGCACGTACGCCCTGCTCACGTTCATCACGCGACACAATATCGGCTTTGCATGCACAGCTTTCTTTTACCATATGTGTCATTGCACCTAAATCTCTTGAAGCAATTAAATGGTGATTATCTTTTAACCACTGATAAAATTGAGCATCCTGAATCAGACCATATTTAATTACCTCAGCATAACCAGCCCAATATTGCCGATCATCAAGAGAAGCAAGCACATTGCAATCTGCCAACACTTTTTTGGGTTGATAAAAACTACCAATAAGATTTTTACCATACTGGCTATTAATGCCGGTTTTTCCGCCAACAGAACTATCAACTTGTGCTAACAATGTTGTTGGAACCTGAATAAATTGTACGCCACGTAATAAAATGGAGGCAGTAAATCCAGTTAGATCACCAATC
>CALCTU010000064.1 GCA_937907045.1 uncultured Alphaproteobacteria bacterium | reverse complement strand
ATGCGTTTTGGAATAGGTATGAACACTGACCATACCCTCGAGGAAGTTGGCCAGCAATTCTCGGTAACCCGCGAGCGTATTCGTCAGATTGAAGCAAAGGCCTTACGCAAACTTAAGCATCCAAGTAGGTCCAGAAAGCTGCGTGGCTTTTTGAACACTTAGAGCCCCGATCAAGCACCCCCTACGAGAAATATGACGCAAACTCAATAATAAATTGCTTTTTAGCTGCGCTTTTGCTACCATCAAGCATTAGGGAGATTTAACGCTTAGGTAAGGCATTATGAGGCACGAAAGTACGGCCTACACATATTCCATTAAGTTTATACTGTCATCTTTGTTTGGGTGCTTGGTATTGTTGCTTGCAAGTTGTTACCCTTTGTCTAATCATAAAGGACGAGTTGCTGACGATATTGACTCCACCCTCGGTATGTCCCGTACCGAATTTGAAAAAAAACTGGTAGGAAAATCAAAGATACAGGAAGAGCGCGAGCAAGAAGAACAAGAGCTTGAGCCAGCCATACCTGAAATATCCGACATCTTAGCAGCCCCCATTGTTGAAGAAGAGCAATATGCCAACAAATTAGTATCTATTTCGGTTACTGAAAACATCCCAGTAAAAGACGTGCTTATTGAAGTTGCAAGACTTGCTGATGTTGATATAGAGATTGATCCTGGCATCACTGGAGGCATTATCTTGAGTGTCAAAGATAGGCCGTTTAAAGATGTAATCTCTCGTATTTGCCGTCTAGGTGGACTACGATATGCCTATGAAAATGACATTTGGCGCGTAGAACGTGATTTTCCTTATTTGGTAAACTATACAGTAGACTTTCTTAACGTTGTTCGTTCAAATAATAGCTCTATTGCTGTTGATACTAAAATCTTAGGCGGCGCAGGAGCCACCGCATCTGGCTCACAAAGTTCAATCTCAGCTGCCTATGACGGTGACCTTTGGAGTTCCGTAGAAACCACCATCACCTCTATTCTTAGTTTTTCTCCTTCAAACTTATCCACCAATGATATTGTCAGCACATCGACAGGCAAGGATGAAGACAATAACAATGGAGCATCATTTACCATCAACAAGCAAGCTGGCATTATATCGGTTGTCGCCACCAAACGACAACATGACAACATTGCACAATATCTTTCAGACGTTAGACGCACAGCCTCCGCCCAAGTTCTTATTGAAGCCAAAATTGTTGAGGTTACACTGGATGAGCAGTATAAAAGCGGTATTGACTGGGGAACTCTCACCAATGACGACTGGGACGTACAACTAACTGGTAACTTCAAAGGTGGCATTAGTACTGCCGCTGACTTTTTGACCTTAACACGTACAGATAGTGAAGGCGGTCTTGGAAGTGCAGTTAGTTTAACCGAGAGCTTTGGCGTATCGCGTACATTATCTAGTCCACGCCTGCATGCCATGAACAATCAACAAGCCGTTCTTACTTTTGCAGAAAACAAAGTTTATTTTACCTTAGCTGTCGAAAAAGAAGACGATACATCCGGTAGCACCACCACCTCCACCCTCACTGTAGATAGTACACTAAATTCTGTTCCTATTGGCATGATTCTCACGCTTCAGCCATCCATTAATTTGGACACCCAAGAAGTAACCATGAATATACGTCCTACCTTATCACGAATCACAGGATTTGTAGATGACCCAGGAGTTGACATTGCCATTGCAGGCTCGTCCGGAACACCCGATGTAAAAAGCCAGGTACCTGTTGTGGAAGTACGCGAACTTGACTCTGTACTTAAAATTCGCAGTGGTGAGATCATGGTTATTGGCGGATTAATGCAAGAAGTGGTGAGTAACACAGATGCAGGCGTGCCTGGATTTAGTCGCCTGCCATTATTGGGAAATTTTGCTAAAAGCGTTAACAAACAAACTGACATTGTTGAAACGGTTATCTTTATTAAAGCCACCATTACCCCCAGTGCTAATAAAATTCAGCAAGTAGACCAAGATTTCTACCGCAACTACACCCGTGACCCTAGACCATTAGCATTCTAACGCTCTTGAGCCCTAACGCGAAAATTTTTTCCACAAATGGACCTATGAAATTGGTATAACAACACGATATTTCACGTGGCGGTTGACAAGCATAAACGTGATCGATTAGGTATTGAGTTTAACTCAATTGCTATGACACAACACGCCATGTTCACTATCATTCGTTATATTTTATTAACCGCCTCCAGAGATTGGCTTTTTATCGGCCTTTTTATTGCTATTGCCATGGCTTATGGCTTATCTGTCTTTACCGGAAGCACAGCATTAACCGAACAATCGCACATGGCCTTAGCTCTTTTTGGGGGCAGTAGTCGCGCAGTATTAATTGTAGGATTGGTTGTCTTTGTCTGTTTCCATGTACGGCGTGCCTTTGAACAACGTGAAATTGAATCATTATTATCCAAACCACTATCACGCACACATATTGTGATTGGTTACTGGATAGGCCTGTCCTTGCTTTCCATTATTATGGTCATTCCTGTTGTTGCAATGATGCTTCTGGCTTTAGCCAATGTAAACCTTACAGGATTATTCTTCTGGGCATCTAGCATGGCCTGTGAAATTACCCTGGTTGTGGCATTTGCATTACTAAGCTCTCTTATATTATCCAGCGCGGTAACATCTGTATTAGCCACATTTGGGTTTTATATTCTTTCTCGGCTAATGGGCTTCTTTGTTGCAGCAATGGATAATCCTGGCAATATGCTTGGCAATGGAAAGTTAGGAAGCATCATGATGCAGGGGCTTGAAATTATCTCAACGGTTATTCCAAGACTTGACCTTTATGCAAAAAGTGAGTGGTTGGTGTATGGCACCGCTTCAGCAACTGACATTTGGATCTACCCAGTACAAACATTGGTATTTGTCTGCTTATTGCTTGCAATGGCAGTATTTGATTTTAAACGCAAAGAATTTTAACCCCACAATATGAAAATTTTACCAACCAAACGTCGTTTCTTTGGCACAGATATTATCTTTTATATCATGCTTGTCATACAGGTTTGTTTGTGGACATTTACCAATAACTACAAACCTACACTGGGTATTGTGCCGGATGTTCCAAGTAAATTATCCGTCAAAGCATTATCCCTTGGTGACGAACAAACCTACTTTAGAATACTCGGCTACGAATTACAAAATGCTGGTGATTCATTTGGACGATTTACCGCACTGAAACTCTATGATTATAACAAGTTATACCACTGGTTCTCATTACTAGACACATTATCACCTCAGTCACATTACATTCCATCAATGGCCAGCTACTACTACAGCCAAACTCAAAACACACCCGATGTGATTCATGTTATCAACTACCTTGATGAACACGCTAGCGCTGACTTATATCATAAATGGTGGTGGATGAGTCAAGCAGTCTATTTAGCAAAACACAAATTAGAAAACGACGAACTGGCACTGAAACTTGCTTACAAACTTGCCAGCACTCCGCGTGATGATATACCCTTATGGGCAAAGCAAATGCCTGCATTTATTCTAGAAAAACAAGGCGAGATGGACCAAGCTCTCATGATTATTGCCGACATCCTCGATAATGTTGAAGAATTTGACCAAGGAGAGCTTAATTTCATGCACCATTTTGTAACAGAACGACTTGGAAAAATAGTTGAAGAACATCCTGAATTGGCGAAACTGATCAAATCCAAAGACGATAACTAGCCACCTTCATGCACACATTGACATGCCTTGAATGATCACTTTATTAGATTAATCATTGATTTGACCGTTTGAGGTAGCTATATAAGCATGATAGCAGTTAAGACCTTATACATAGTGCATTTTTACAAAGAAATACTAGGAGCGAAGAACACGAAAAACGTACACGCACCCAAACGTACGTGCAGATTCGAGTGCCATAGTAACAACGTCGTTAAAAATAAAATGCATTATGCAGAGACCTTACCTATTAGCTCTCAATTTTATGATACCTTATTATGACAAACTCCACACCACTTGTAATTGCGATTGACGGCCCTGCAGCATCAGGAAAAGGCACATTAGCTAGAAAGATTGCAGAACATTATGGACTACAATATCTTGACACTGGCTCTATTTATCGTGCGGTGGGTTGGTTAGCATTGCAACATAATATATCACCCGAGGACGAACAAAATATTGTTCGTATTGCTGAAAATTTAACCGAGAAAGATTTGCTCAACCCTGACCTTTATTGTGAAGGTGTTGGAAAAATGGCCTCTATTGTCTCTGCCATTCCTCAGGTCAGAGAGACGTTATTAACATTCCAGCAAAAAGTAGCCGCGTCACCCAATGGCTCCGTCCTTGACGGCCGGGACATCGGAACGGTTATTTGCCCTCACGCCACAGTGAAATTTTTTATCACTGCAGATATCGAAGCACGTGCCAAGCGTAGATATAAACAGTTGCAAAATAACGAAAGTTCGGTTATATACCACGACGTGCTCGAAAATCTGCAGAAGCGCGATCGAAGAGATAGCGAGCGTACTATCGCTCCGCTAGCAAAAGCAAGGGATGCCATTACCATTGATACCACCCACCTGAGTGTGGATGAGGTATTTGCAACAATGCTAAAATCCATTGATGCTGCTAAAGCAGCCTGATTGGATTGATCAGCGCTTTTTTGTTTTTTTAGTACACCAATAAACGTGTGCACTGAAATGATATTTCAGAGCACGGTGTTCAACTTAACTTATTAAACAAATTATTAATTATTATGGCTAACCAATCAAACGCAACCGCTGCTAAAGAAGAATTTTCAACTAACGAAGTATTCGCAGCACTTTTAGAAGAATCTTTCAAAAACGAGAAACAAGAAGGCACTGTCATCACAGGACGCGTACTTCGCATCGAAAATGATGTTGTTATCATCGATATTGGATTAAAAACTGAAGGAAAAGTTTCCTTAAAAGAATTCACAAACATGAATGAAGAAGTAAACTCTGGCGATGAAGTTGAAGTTTACCTTGAATGCATCGAAAACATGAAGGGTGAAGCTGTTGTTAGTTTTGAAAAAGCTGTACGTCAACGTGCATGGAGAGATCTAGAAGCCAATTACAACGAAGGCGACATCATCGACGGTACTATTTTTGGTCGCGTAAAAGGTGGATTCACTGTTGATATTCTTGGCGTGATTGCTTTCTTACCTGGTAGCCAAGTAGATATTCGTCCTGTAAAAGATATCACCCCATTAATGAACATCAAACAACCTTTCCAAATCCTTAAAATGGATAGCAAGCAAGGTAATATTGTTGTTTCACGTCGTTCTATCCTCGAAGAATCTCGTAAAGAAGAACGCTCTGAAATGCTATCTAAGATTTCAGAAGGTATGGAACTTGAAGGTATTGTTAAAAACATCACTGACTACGGTGCATTTATTGATCTAGGAAGTGTTGATGGCTTATTGCACGTTACTGATATTTCATGGCGTCGTATTACACATCCATCTGAAGTACTTAGCCTAGGTGAAAAGATCAAAGTTAAAGTCATTAAATTTAACGACGATACTAAGCGTATTTCTCTTGGTATTAAGCAACTTGAAGGCAATCCTTGGGAAGGCATCGAAGAACGCTTCCCTCAAGGTCATAAGTGCACAGGTACTGTTACTAACCTTACCGACTACGGTGCATTCATTGAAATTGAAACGGGTATTGAAGGTCTTGTTCATGTTTCTGAACTTAGCTGGACTAAAAATAACGCACACCCAAGCAAATTCCTATCCGTTGGTGACGAAGTCACTGTCATGATTCTTGATATTGATGCAGAAAAACACCGTATTTCTTTGGGTATCAAACAATGTGAAGATAATCCTTGGGAAGCTTTCGCAAGCAAACATGAAGTTGGCTCGATCGTTACGGGTGAAGTTAAGAACATCGTTGACTTTGGGCTATTTGTTGGCTTTGAAGGAAATGTTGACGGCCTAGTGCATGTATCTGACCTTACATGGTCTGACAACCCTGAAGAAGAGTTGAAAAAATTCTCTGTTGGTGAAAATGTTGAAGTAAAAGTACTTGGCATCGAACCACACAAAGAGCGTATCTCACTTGGTGTAAAACAAATGTCTGATGACCCTGTGGGCAATGCGTTCGAAGGCTTCAAAAAAGGCAACCAAGTAACGTGTGTTGTTTCTGACGTAAATGATGATGGTATTGAGGTAACTGTTAATGATAGCATCAAGAGCTTTATCAAGCGTAGTGACCTTGCAAGCGAGCGCGTTGAGCAACGTACTGACCGCTTTGCTGTTGGCGATAAAGTAGATGCTAAAATTACCAACCTTGATAAAGCCAAAGGAACTTTATCACTTTCTATCAAAGCATTAGAAGTTGCTGAACAAAAGAAAGCCATTGCTGAATACGGCTCTACCGATGCCGGTGCAAGTCTTGGTGATATTCTTGGAGCAGCACTAGAAAGCTCTTCTGACACAAACAAGTCTCAAAAAGAAAAGAAAAAGACTTCAACTAAGAAAGAAGAGAGCAAAGCGTCTAAGAATAAGAGTGACGATAAAGAAGAAAATGCTACTAATGACGAAGATGCGTCATAACATATGTGATTAATACTAGCCAGGGATATGCTTACAAGCTATAATCTCCTGGCTAGTATCATGTTACATGAAAATCTTTTTCTTTAACTTATTCTATTACCGCAATTATTATTATGTCATTATCTGCTGACACACTACTTGAACGCATGGAGCTAAAAAAAAGTCAGAAATTATGGCGTAATATCGCCGTTTTAGCACTCATATTGCTGGGACTAGCTTTAGTAAGTAATCAGGTGGATATTCCTAATCAAGCCTCTCATGGCTCTAACCATATCGCCAGAATCAGCATTGAAGGATTCATTCTTCAAGATAATGAAAAACTCGCTATTCTTAAAAATCTTGCTCAAGACAACAAAGTAAAGGCTGTCATCGTCCACATCAACAGTCCTGGGGGAACTGTAGTAGGCGGAGAGTCTTATTTTATGGCCTTAAAGAAAATTGCAGCAAAAAAACCTGTCGTAGCAGTCATTGGTAGCTTGGGAACTTCTGGGGGATATATGACAGCTATTGCTGCAGATTATATTTTTGCTTACAAAGGCTCTATTACCGGATCAATTGGCGTTATGATGCAAGCTGCAGAGTTTACTGAACTCGCTGACAAGGTTGGCGTGCACTTCAATACCTTTAAATCAGGAGACCTTAAAGGAGCTCCCTCACCAGTAGAAAAGATCACACCCAAAGTTGCTCAGTATATGCAACGCAGTATTGAACAAGTCAAAGATATGTTTGTCAACATGGTTGCCGATGCTAGAAACATGCCTGTAGAACAAGTAGAGAAATTTGCAGATGGACGCATCATTATGGGTAGCGAAGCTGTAAAACTTCATTTAATTGACGCCATTGGCGATGAAGACAATGCCATCGCATGGCTACAAGAACACCGTAATATTCCAAAATCAATCAAAGTAATCGACTGGAGGCTAGAAAAGAAGCCACCTTTACTTGACGAATTCATTTCAACTTTCTCTGGAACTCCTGACTTCATTGAAGGAATGTTTTCTGGGGGAATGCTCGCACTTTGGAGTCAACCTTCACAGCTGCATTAACATTTTTCTAAACTATCAAACTAATTACCATTTCATAATACGAAAAGGAGTATCGTTACCGTGACGAAATCAGAACTAATCAAACGTATAGCAGCTCGTTACAAAGACATGCAGCAAAAAGATGTTAAAATGCTCGTAGAATTGATTTTTGAAGATATATCACATGCTTTAGCAGAGGGGCGTAGGGTTGAGCTACGTGGATTTGGTGCTTTTAGCTTACGTAAACGCCAACCACGTCAAGCACGTAACCCTCGTACAAATGAAGTTGTAACATTGGGTGAACGTTTTGCACCATATTTTAGAGCTGGAAAAGAATTACGTGCACTCTTAAACAAAGAATAATTATCAACATCGCGTGTCATTTCTAGTGATTGGATACAAACAATATGAAAAAATTTGCCCTTATATGTTTGAGCCTAGTACTTATACTTATCGCTGGAGTAACAGTATTTATTATCAATCTTGATTTAAACCGTTATAAGGATCTTATTACCCAAACAATAACAACCCAAACGGGTCTCCAAACATCCATTAAAGGCGATATTGAATGGTCGCTGCTTCCTGATTTTGGCATTATAGTTAAAAACATAGAACTACACGGCACGGCAAAGCAATTACCGGAAAATGTAGTCACGTTTAATGCAAGTCAATTTCTGCTAAAATTCAAGCTAGCATCATTATTCCAAGATCACTTGGTATTTCACTCAATCAAACTGACCGCACCTAGCCTTACAGTTTCGCACAATACTGCTCAAAGCACTCCACAACTTACCGACAGCTCATTGCCCGAAAATGACACTGATGACACACTACAAGAGTCTACTCAAGCACCACAAGACCCACCTCTAGAGCTAACTCATCAAAAGGATGCCCCTTATCCTTTAATTACTATTTATGATATTAGCCTGGAAAAAGGTGCTCTCACCTATACCAAAGATGGCTCTACTATTTCACTAACCAACCTAAACACTCAGCTATCATTTAACAATAATACGGCTCCCTTCTCATTAGAAACCGACATTGTTTTATCCAATAACGCCCAACATCACATATCGTTGGAAGGGGTCTTGAATATCAAACAAAAGGAATATGTTGTTGATCAATTAAATATATTGCTTGATAAAGTTAGTAGTTACGGAACTATCACCGTGGATCTGCGCTCATCCCGACCAGATGTAAATATTTCGTTGAACCTTGATACATTAAACCTAGAATCGCTGATATGCTGCTCCAAAAATAAGCAATCTTCTGCTAATACTCCGGTTAACCAATCCACCGCTGTTCTTGAATCTTCAAGACAACCAACCTTCCAGTGGGACACATCAGCATTTGATTTAACTGGACTTGGAAAAATAAACACACATATCAATTTACAAGCTGACAAACTACGCTACAAAAACCTTACCGTTATTGATCCATCCATCAATGCTCACCTTCGGCATGGAAGACTAACAGTAAAAACCGAAGCTACCATTGATGATGGAGCCATAAAAGCTCAAGCTGTTGTTGATATAACCAATATCCAGCCAAAATTTTCTCTTTCTGGTAATATCTCCTCTTTAGATACATCGCTCTTAAACCAACTCATACAAAACAACAAACTCCATGGAACAATTGACAGTAATTTTGAGCTAACATCATACGGACAAAACCAACTTGATGTAATAAAGCACCTGTCTGGAACAATAAGTGTTGATATTGCCAAAGGTCGTATCATTGGTGTTGACCTTATTCGAATGGTTCAAAATATTGCTGACGCTTTTAATGTTGGAACAAAAACAAAAGCCCTTACCGAATTTGAACACGCGCACGCAATGTTTGTGATTGATAATGGCATTGCATATAATGACGATCTTTCCATTGTTACGTCTGCACTGACCTTTACAGGAATGGGCGAAATTAGTTTGTGGCAATTACTGGTTAATTACAGACTATCTTCTACTTTTGAAGCTGGAGCATTTAAACGTTCTGACTTAGATGTTCGTATCCCCGTTATTATTCGTGGTTATTTACTTAAACCAGAATTTATACCTGACTTTATTCAGCCCCTTACCACTTTTATGAAAGACCCCAAGAAAACCAAGAATCTTATCCGTGAACTAAAAGATGACTTTAAAAATATGCGTGGTAATATAAACGAGAAGAAATCTGGGCTTCTTAATGAGCTATTTCAATAATTTCTCATGGATGGGGGACGTCATGACGTGGCTACGTTTATCTATTATGTTATTCTTTGCGGCAATTATCGCCTTCTTCGCTGTCAATAATTCTGGGGCTACCACAATCAATTTATGGCCCATGCCACTAGAAATAAACACACCAGTATTTTTACTCATTATGGTTAGCATTTTTGGTGGTTATTTAATAGGAAGTATACGTGGATTTACCAAAAAAATAAAATCTTGGCGCCTTATTAAACAACAAGCCAGCACCATTAAGGCATTACAAAATGAACTTAGTGGACTTAAGGTTCAACGTCTAGCCCGACACTAACACCATTTTTCGTCCAAAACTGGAGTTTTTATACTAACCATGTCATCCGTAAAAACCAAAATATGCGGCCTTACTACCCCGCAAGCTATTGAAACAACAATTTCATGCAATGCGGATTTTATTGGTTGTGTATTTTTTGAAAAGTCTCCTCGAAATCTTACGTATCAACAAGCAAAACAACTAACGCAACATGTTCCGCAATCCATTCAAAAAGTTGCGGTCACGGTTGATATGAGCCTGACAGAAATGGAGCAGATGGTAAGCATATTTTCTCCGGATATCATACAGCTTCATGGACACGAAACCATTGAGCATATTCAAGAAATAAAGAATAGATTTGCTTTACCCATTATTAGAGCTTTTAGAATTAGTAATGCTGATGATATCACTCAGTGTATGCCTTTTGTACCATACATAGACATGATTTTATTTGACGCAAAGGCACCCAATAGCAGCCTTCCAGGAGGGAATGGGTTAGTATTTGATTGGAATTTGCTAAAAGGGAGAAATTTTGAGATACCATGGTTCTTATCTGGTGGATTAAACTTGCAAAACATTGAAAATGCTTTATCTATAACCGGTGCGCCTATGGTAGATATCTCTTCTAGCCTAGAGAGCTCTCCTGGTATAAAAGACCCCAATCTTATTAAGCAGTTTATTGATAAAGTACGCTAGTAGATGACCAACGCAAAACCATCACACCACGACATAGCTAATCCGCCAACGGCTGTTCCTGACCAAGATGGCAGGTTTGGAATTTACGGTGGACGTTTTGTCGCCGAAACCTTAATGCCTCTTATTTTGGAAGTTGAAAAGGCATACGCGGATGCTCGGCAGGATCCAGAATTTCTCAAACAAATAGAATATTACGCTCAGCACTATGTTGGGCGACCAAGTCCTTTATATTATGCCCAACGCCTTACCGAACATCTTGGTGGCAGTAAAATCTATCTCAAGCGCGACGAATTAAACCACACTGGCGCTCACAAAATTAACCACTGTGTCGGACAAATATTACTTGCTAAGCGCATGGGCAAGAAACGTATTATCGCAGAAACAGGGGCGGGCCAACATGGTGTGGCTACAGCCACTGTATGTGCCTTATTTGATCTTGAGTGCGTTATTTACATGGGCGCTAAGGATATGGAACGTCAGAAACCAAATCTTTTCCGCATGAAATTATTGGGCGCAGAGGTCAAACCGGTAACAACTGGTGCAAGCACATTAAAAGATGCCATGAATGAAGCCTTACGTGACTGGGTCAGCAATGTACATGATACGTACTACCTCATCGGTACTGCTGCAGGACCACACCCATATCCCATGATGGTAAGAGACTTCCAATCTATTATTGGAAAGGAAGCGCGCCAGCAAATTTTAGAACAAGAAAACCGTTTGCCCAATACTGTTATGGCATGCATTGGCGGAGGCTCTAACGCACTTGGTTTATTTACTGCGTTCCTAGATGACCCTGCAGAACTGATTGCTGTTGAAGCAGCCGGTAAAGGTTTGGACACCAAAGAACATGCAGCTTCAATTTTAAAAGGTGAGTATGGCGTACTACACGGCAATGCTTCCTATTACCTCCAAGATGATGATGGACAAATTGCTCCAACCTACTCTATTTCAGCTGGTCTTGACTATCCTGGTATCGGCCCAGAGCACGCATATCTCAACGATATTGGTCGTGTGCAATATGTTGCCGTTACCGATGATGAAGTACTGAATGCATTTCAACAATGTGCAAAATATGAAGGCATCATACCCGCTCTAGAGCCTTCCCATGCTTTAGCACACTTAATGAAACTTGCTCCCACACGTCCAAAAGATGATATTATTATCGTTAATCTGTGTGGCCGAGGGGACAAAGACATTTTTACAGCAGCCGAAGCCCTAAATATGGAAATATAACCTATGTCGCGCTTAGATAATTGCTTTAGCCAACTAAAAGAAGAAGCTCGTAAAGGACTTATTACCTTTACGATGGCATATGACCCAAATTACGAAAAAAGCCTAGAAACACTATTAGCTCTTCCTGAAGCTGGAGCGGACATTATAGAACTGGGCATGCCATTCTCTGATCCCATGGCAGATGGCCCGGTAATACAAGAAGCTGGCGTTAGAGCGTTAAAGCAACATGCTAAGATGGCAGGTGTGTTAGATATGGTTCGCCATTTTAGAAAGACCAACACCACCACCCCTATCATATTAATGGGATATTATAACCCCATACAACATTATGGTATTGCATCTTTTACGCAAGACGCAGCCAATGCAGGTGTTGATGGCCTTATTATTGTTGACCTACCTCCAGAAGAAGACCAAGAACTTTTAAATGAATGTGACCAACACACAATTGCGTTAATTAAACTTATTACCCCCACAACCAATGAAGCAAGACTACCAACTATTTTGGCTAAAGCTCGCGGATTCATTTACTATGTTTCTATTACTGGCATTACTGGTACGGCAGCAGGAGACTACAAAGCCATTGAGGCACATGTGAAACAAATTAAACAACACACCAACCTTCCGATCGCTGTTGGCTTTGGTATCAAGACCCCTCATGACGTAGAACAAGCAAAACATGTAGCCGATGCGGTAGTGGTTGGATCTAGTATCGTGAAACTTCTAGGCCAAGAAGCACCAACGTCAGACATCACTGACTTTGTAAAATCCTTAGCCGGTGCGCTTACATAAAGGAAAAACAACATCATGCTTCACCTAGTCAAAACCCGTCGGTTTATGCCGTTATGTGTGACTCAGTTTCTAGGAGCTATGAATGATAACATCTTTAAGAACGCTCTGGTCATTTTAGTGACATTTAAATTAGCTGAACAACTTAATATGGACACGCAGTTAGTCATTACTGCATCGGCTGGTTTATTTATACTTCCATTTTTTATTTTTTCTGCAACGGCAGGACAAGTCGCCGACAAGTTTGAGAAATCCAAACTAATACGCATCATTAAAACAATAGAGATCATTTTAATGTCCGGCGCTATTATTGGGTTTTATTTACAATCACTTCCCCTACTGTTAGTCATTTTATTTTTAATGGGAACACAGTCAACTTTCTTTGGTCCATTAAAGTTCAGCATTCTACCAGATCATTTACAACAACATGAGCTAATGGGCGGTAATGCACTTATCGAAGCAACGACGTTTATCTCTATTTTACTGGGAACCATCATAGGCGGATTGGTGATCTTATTGGACCAAGGTATATTGCTTATTGGTATTATTGTACTTTGTGTAGCAATATCCGGGCGTTTTGCTAGTAGTTTTATTCCAAAAGCAGACGCTGCCGACCCAACACTTCCCATACAATACAACATCATTAAACCTACCTTCACCATGATGAAGTTTGCACGCAACCGCAACGATGTGTTTTTATCCATCTTGGGTATTTCATGGTTCTGGTTTGTAGGGGTAACACTCTTAACATTATTTCCACTATTTGCAAAAGACACCTTTGGAGCAAATGAACAAGTTGTCACATTATTTTTAACTGTATTTGCACTTGGGGTTGGCATTGGTTCGTTTGCATGCGATGCACTGCTTAAAGGCAAAGTAGATGCACGCTATGTGTGGATTGCAGCGCTTGTCATGGGAATTGGCATTATGGGTCTTTGCCTAACCAGTAGTCATGTTACCACTCCCTCTGAAGATGTACTCATCAATGCGTTTACATTTATTCAGTCATGGCCAAATATCATCATACTGTGCTTTCTATTATTTATTTCTATAGCTGGCGGTATATATATTGTTCCTTTATACACGCTTATTCAAGCTAGAAGTAACCATCAACATCTGGCACGTATTTTGGCAAGCAACAATATATTTAACGCATTATTTATGGTGCTATCTTCTCTTGCCATAGGACTATGTTTTGAATTAGACTTCGCAGTAACTGAAATTTTTTGGATTGTGGGTATTGCTAACCTACCAATAGCATGGGTGGTTAAGCACATTGTAAAAAGGGAAAAGCTAAAAAATCATGTTAAAATGGGTTCTTAAAGTAGTCCTTACCCTACTATATCGTGTTCGTATAGAAGGGATAGAACATTATCATGATGCAGGCAATAAAACACTTATTGTCGTAAATCACCTATCTTTCTTAGATGCTGTGCTTATGGCAGTCTATTTACCAAATAAACCAACATTTGCCATCAATACTTACATTGCAAAACGTTGGTGGGTTAGACCATTTTTGTCGATTGTTCATGCATTTGAACTAGACCCAACTAACCCTATGGCCACCAAACGCATGATTGGCGCAATGAAAGAAGGTATGCGCTGTGTCATTTTCCCTGAAGGACGCATTACGGTTACAGGCTCATTGATGAAGATCTACGAAGGCCCCGGAATTATTGCAGATAAGTCTGGTGCCACTATCTTACCTATTCGAATTGACGGAGCACAATATACTTCATTCTCACGCATAAAAAACATGGTAAGAGTACGTTGGTTCCCAAAAATCACCCTAACAATTCTTCCTCCTAAAAAACTAAATGTACCAGAAACACTAAAAGGCCGTCACCGTCGTCAAGCGCTCGCAAATAGATTGTACGATGTCATGAGCGACATGATTTTTGAAAGCTCAAATTACAAACAATCTATTTATGCAAGCTTGCTCGATGTTCAATCCATCCATGGTAATAGTCAAATAGTCGCCGAAGATATTAACCGCGCACCACTATCTATTGGCAATCTTATCACCCGGTCCTTTATCTTAGGCCGAAAACTCCTACCCCTTACCTATCGTGGAGAATATGTAGGTCTATTGCTGCCAAACTCAATTGGCACATTATCTACGTTTTTTGCATTACAATCTACTGCACGTGTCGTTGCAATGCTAAATTTTTCCACCGGATCACATAATGTTATTAGTGCTTGCAATACCGCTGTTATCAAAACAGTGATTACGTCTCGCACCTTCGTTGAAATGGCCCAACTTGAAGACATGATAAATGCAATCGAAGAAAATCATATTCAAATTATTTACCTTGAAGACATTGCTTGTAACGTATCATTCATAGACAAGCTATCAGGCAAAATTTGTTCTTATATTGCAAGATATATCCAACCTGCAAAATTCAAACCCCATCCCGACAGTCCTGCAGTCATTCTCTTCACCTCTGGATCAGAAGGCACCCCAAAAGGTGTGGTACTTAGCCATACCAATATTCAGGCTAACCGCTTACAGTTAGCGTCACGCATCGATTTTGGCCCAACTGACTGCGTATTTAATGCCCTTCCCATGTTTCACTCATTTGGATTAACAGTAGGCACGTTACTACCTATATTGTCAGGCATAAAGACGTTCCTTTACCCAACGCCCCTACATTATCGCATTATTCCAGAGCTAGTGTACGACACCAATGCCACCATTCTTTTTGGTACCAATACATTCTTGGCTGGTTATGCCCGTTTTGCCCACGCATACGATTTTTACAGTCTTCGGTATGTCTTTGCAGGAGCTGAAAAACTCAAGGATGATGTACGTCAAACCTGGATTGAACGTTTTGGAGTAAGAATTTTAGAGGGATATGGTACCACCGAAACAGCCCCTGCCCTTACCATGAACACCCCTATGCATAATAAAACTGGCTCTGTTGGCAGGTTACTTCCTTCTATCAAATCAAAAATAGAGCCCGTACCAGGCATCACTAGAGGTGGCAAACTCATGGTAAAAGGCCCTAATATTATGATTGGCTATTTACTTAACAAAAACCCTGGAGCCTTGGTTCCACCAACCGATGGTTGGTATGATACCGGAGACATTGTTTCATTAGACAATAACGGGTATATCCATATTGAAGGTCGCGCCAAACGATTTGCTAAAATCGGCGGCGAGATGGTATCACTGACGGCCATAGAAAGTTTCTTGTCCGAATTATGGCCAAACTATTTACATGTCATCGTTGCTACTGCTTGTGATAAAAAAGGAGAGCAATTAACACTCATCACTAATTACGCAGATGCCAACCGAGACGCTATTGTTTCTTACGTTAAAAAACATAGCCTTGGCGAGCTTTCTATCCCAAAACAGATTCATGTCGTTAAAAACGTACCCGTACTCGGTACAGGCAAAATTGACTATATGGGGGCAGATCAATTACTAAAAAGCTTAAGTTAGCACTCCACTACGGACTTAATATTACAAAATTCTAGCAGACCTGCTTTGGCAAGTTCCCTACCATACCCGCTATGCTTGACACCACCAAAGGGTAACCTTGGATCTGAACGGACAAAATCATTAATCGCACAGCTTCCCACATGAAGCTGTGTTTTTGCAATATGGGTTGCACGCACAACATCACTAGAAAACACAGCCCCTCCCAAACCATAAGAAGAATGGTTTGCAAATCTAATCATCTCATCCTGATCCTTTGCAGCTATTATACTTAACACTGGTCCAAATAATTCCTCGTCAAAGGCAGGCATGCCAGGGGTAACATTTGCAAGCAATGTAGCTGGGTAACAAGCACTGTCATCTTCGGGTAATTTGCCTCCGCACAATAATATTGCACCTTGTTCAACAGAAGTAAGAACTTGTTGATGCAAAGCATCACGTGCATTTTTGGATACCATTGATCCAATGGTGACATATTGATCCGTAGGGTCACCGCATCTAACATCGTGCATCAGTGCAAGGCATATATTAGTAAACTCATCAACAACAGATTCTTGAACAATCACGCGCTTAGCACCTATACAACTTTGACCAGCATTAACCATTCTACTTTGCATACAACACCCAGCAGCATGCTCCATATCTGCGTCGGCAAAAATCAAATATGGATCACTACCACCAAGTTCCAATACTGATTTTTTTAGGTGCTTACCTGCAAGTGAAGCTACTGTCTTTCCTGCTTTTACACTACCAGTTAGGGTCACACCTGTTATACTATCTTGTGCTATCATTGATTCAATCTGATGATGCTCAATAATAACAGCATCCAATGCATCAATACCAACTGTGTGAAATAAACGGCTTATTGCTAAACTGCACCCACAAACATTTGCTGCATGCTTTAACAGTACACCATTGCCTGCCACAAGCACTGGAACAGCCGCCCTAAAAACCTGCCAAAATGGAAAATTCCATGGCATAATCGCAAGCACCACACCGGACGGTTGATACGTAACATAGGCATTGCCATTATCCATATTCACGCTACTGTCGGCTAGCATAGAAGCTGCATGATCTGCATAATAACGACACACCCAGGCACATTTTTCTATTTCAGAAATTGCTTCTTTAAAAACCTTACCCATTTCCTGTGTAATCAGAAGTGCAAACTCTTCTTTGCGCTTCTGTAATTCCTGTTCAAGCCTTAATAATAATTTTGTGCGTTCATTGACATCACTACGTGACCAGCCAACTTGTGCTTTTGCAACATTTGCAAGCACATGATTAACCTGTTCATCATGCATCAATTCATAAGTAGCTATTTCTTGGCCTGTAAAAGGATTAATGGACTTCATGTTGTTTCCTGTTCATGCTTATTACCGTAAGATTCTGTCATCATAACAATTCTACACCAATGTCATTCTTGTGTTCACACCTTGAGCACCCGCAACCAATACGTGCGATGCACCAACCTCTTCAAGCAAACATTCAGGTTCACATATAGGTATAACCACCTTATAACTACCTTGAATACTACGCTGTAACACTTTAAGCCCATCTCGTTCATTATCAGATAATCCGTTTGCTGGATCAT
>CALCTU010000063.1 GCA_937907045.1 uncultured Alphaproteobacteria bacterium | reverse complement strand
CAATACAACCAGCATCACACGACCATATCACAGCTATCACAGAGATTTATGGTCACTACGTGCTCCACACAGCAATTTCGTTTGAAGAAAAACCACCTAAAAAAGATGAGATGCAGCGACGCTTCAGTGCAACTATAGCTGCTGGTTTGCCTTATCTTGTCGCATTGGATGATGACCAAGTACTTGGATATGCCTATGCTAGCTTATATCGCCCCAGACGCGCCTATCGCTTTACGGTAGAAGAATCGGTGTATGTTCATCCAGATCATTTAGGTAAAGGCATCGGAAGAAAATTATTAGAAGCCATTATACAATACTGCAAAGACAAAGAATACAAACAAATGCTAGCCGTTATTACCGGATCAGGAGCCGACGTACCCTCTATTTTATTTCATAACTCCATGGGATTCGAGGAAATTGGCGTCCTCAAAAAAGTTGGCTTTAAACAAAATACATGGCTAGACACCACCTATATGCAATTAGCATTGACCGATAAATAGCTTATCATCACATTTGGCTTACAGTATCACATATCACAATAAAAAGTGTTTGATGTGTTGACAAACACCCCCCAACACACATAGATTCTCAATTTCTTAAGGAAGATCCTATTCACGGATTATAAGAAGATACAAGAAAACACAAAAGGAGATCATAGCATGACAACATTACCTCTCGTACTTACCCCCCAACTATCTGTGACTCCTAACTTTACATTATACCAATCTACCTCAACGTCATTGACCCCTCTTGTTCCAAAAGAAGTACCTGCCGGAGTTATTGCATTTAGTCAGGTACTTAGTTCTAACGTTTTATTGTCATCACCTCAAATTTCTGTGGCAAATTTCACACCTTCACCTTCTTACACTCCTTCAGTAACTGGAAAAACAACCATTTACCAACCCAGCACAGATGATTTATTAGCTAAACCACTTAATTCCGTACTTTCGCCTACTGCATCTCCTGTAACATCAGGATTACTCGGACTAACGGTAACAGGAAAGATAGGATCATTAGGCCAGTCTGAAGACGAAGATGATCAAGCAGATGCCACCTACACCACCACAACAACGGCTGAAACTGAAATCAGCATCGTTACATTTACTAATTCTGAAGATCTTGATGGTGGAATTATCACCAAATCAAATAGTCAAGAAGGGACCATTAAATTTGAAGGAGGAACCTCCATTGATCTAAGCAACAAGATTGGTACACCATCTTTAACTCTTCCAAATATTAATGAAACAATAGTGCCAAATGTTGAAATTACTCCCCCTCTTGGCCTTCCCATACCTAATTTTTATGATACTGCTACATTAACCATCGCCGATGGCGCTACTGTAAAGCTTGATACACCATTATCCGAATCGATCAATGGCGATGCTCAGGTTGTTATTGATGGAATAAGCTACTCACCAGATTTTTTTGATGGCATTACTACCATTGTCAATGGATCAGCCAGTGATGAGGTGGTTTATGGCACTTCAGGCAATGATGCACTGTTTAGCTCTGACGGGAGTACTATATTATGGGCTAAAGAAGGCGATGATATACTTGCTGTAACCGCCGAAGGGTCTTTTGGGCTTTTTGGAGGAGAAGGTAATGACACCTTTGTAATTAGTCATGATATAACAACAGATGGTAGCTATAACATCCAAGACTTTGAACAAGGCAAAGACAAAATTGATTTATCTTCATACAAAGACATTACCTCTTTTGAGCAATTATCCGAGTCTTCAAATGGTTTTAAGTTTTTTCTTGGTGGCTTTAGTTTTAAACTAAATGGTTTCCCGATAATTGTCCGGTTCATGAATGATGAACTAGTTTATTTAAATGCTGATGACTTTATTTTTGCCACAAAAGAAGAAGAAATTCCTCAATATAACACCGTATATGGTTCTGGATTTGATGTATATGGTACCAATAGCAATGATGAAATTTTTGGTACCGATGGTTGGAATGATATTTTTGGCTATCAAGGTGATGACATGATTCATTCAGGTAAAGGCTGGGACTGGCTTTATGGTGGCCAGGGAAACGATACGTTTGTGATTGATAATGTTATGGATGACACCGTTGAGATTAAAGATTTCGAGCAAGGTAGCGACCTTATCGACTTGTCGCAATTTGAGTCCATTACTTCTTTTGAAGAGTTATCTATTACTCAGGGCTGGAAGAGCACGAACATTAATCTTAATGGCCATACATTAAAAGTCCAAACTCAAGATTGGGGAGATGCTCCAAACCTGACCGCAGGTGATTTTATTTTTGCTCCTGTAGTCGAAGTCGAAAAAGAAACTACTCAATCTAACACCATTTATGGCTCTGAATTTAATGTCTATGGCACATCAAGTCATGATATCATCTATGGCACCGATGGTTGGAATGATATTTTTGGCTATCAAGGTGATGACATGATTCATTCAGGTAAAGGCTGGGATTGGCTCTATGGTGGCCAAGGTCACGACATCTTTGTGATTGGTAATGTTATGGATGACACCGTTGAAATTAAAGACTTTGAGCAAGGCAGCGATATTATTGATCTTTCTCAATTTGAATCCATCACTGCGTTTGAGCAATTATCTATTACAACCGATTGGAATAATACTTACATTGACCTTAATGGCCATACATTAAAAGTCCAAACTCAAGATGGGGGAGGCGCTCCAAACCTTACGGCTGAAGACTTCTCATTTGTTGATAATTTTATCTTTAACGGCACTATTTCTGCGGATATTACGGATATTTTCTAACCATAGGTATTCGACAAAATGGTATTACAATCCTTTGTTGGAATGTTAGAACGTTTTTGGTTTTTCTTTAAAACAAAGGATTCCTTATGCCTGGATTTGCTGTAGCTTCATCTACTGGCCCCACGGAATTATTTTCTGGCGCCAATACAAATGTGGGCTTTATTCTTAGTTGTTTTTTACCTCAACTATTTGAATGGTTTGCACCCACCTATGCTAGCCAGGATGAACTTACCACAGGCATATCATGGGAAGATATACGGCCGGGGCAAACCATCGATGTAACCGTAGGTGAAGCCCTACAAACATACACTATTTCTCGAAAATCAGAGACCACCCTCACGCTAAAAGATAGTGATGAAGTATCTTACATTCTCAAAATTCAGCACCTGCACCCCTCACCAATGCAAGAAATTTCTGCATTTGAAGAAGCAAAAGGAACCAACCAGGCATCTATTTTACTAAGGGGTATTGGTATTCATTGCCCTGAAGTGACCATATGCTCTGTGGGCCCAGAAGGGCTTGTTGGCACTATTGCTGAGAAAATACATCATTTTAAAAATGTTAATATGTGTTCTAGCAATAGATGGGAACATACGGCATTACAAACATGGTATAATGACAACCTACTCTTGCTGGCAACACTTGGAAAAGATTTTCACCCTCAAAATCTTGGTATGGTGGGTGGCAACAAACCCACCATTATCGATCCCGACGCTATTTTTGACTTTAGTATTGATAAAACTAGTGCTGGATCCAACTTAGCATTGCGTAACCTTATGCACGGATATTTACGGCAAGAACTTCAGAAACAACATAATATAGCTGAGTTTAATCGTCTTGTACCTTACGCCACGAACGTTGGAAATATCCTCACTAGCTTTCGTAAATTATCTGATCTCTATCAAAATAATACGCTACTTGAAACAATTAAATCATCAATGGATCCGCTCTATTTCATGGAGTGGAAACATCGTCTTGAATCACTCTATGACTTTTTTCAACCTATCGAACTTGAACTTAAAGCACTTAACCCAACACAACTATGGCATACATCCAGTATATTTGAACAAGAGTTTTGCCCTAGAATGTTAGGAATGACTGCCAAAGAATATTTTGATCACCATTACCCTCTCCCACAAACACAAACCGACCACTCAGAACTGGACAAAGGTGAACGAAAAGCTCACAGGGAATTATAATTATAGCCAAAACTAACCGCTTGGCTAACCCTTAATGTCAATTTCATTTATTTTTTCAATAAGAAATCGGCATAAATATGCACGGTGCATCAAAAATTTGGCATCATCAATAAAATCTTCATTCCCATCAGACAACTTAAAATTAAATACCTTATTCACATCACCTTCAAAAAAACACACCACTTTTTGAGGAGTAATTGTTATGCTTACTGTTTTTGCTTCAAACTCTGCCTGTAACTGACTCAATAGCGTTTTCATGTTTTGGTTACATAAATTTTCGCCCCTTTGGGGATGATCGGAATAAACATAATATTCATCTAATGATGTGCCTACCATGGAGCATGATGGTAATGGTTTATATAATCGTGGATGAATACCATATTGTTCATCGCCCAATAAAAGTTTATGCCGCATATTGACAACATTATCTATGATTGGTTCTTGCAGGGACAACACAACCATCATGCCCTCAAAATAAATCGGGTAATCTGTTGGTAATACATTTTTCAGATTTGATTGAAATTTAGCCTTCACATTGCATGACTCAAAGCCAATACCCTGATGCTCCCCTATTAACCGGTGCTCAAAACGACATGACTGGCAATAATCAAGATCAGGTACAATTCCGATATCCACATGATCCTTGAGCAACATATACTCATCATTAGCATGCTTATCTGGCTTGAGTTGATATTCTTTCGTCCCATCTATAAAGTGAAGAATAATAGGATAAATCACATCAGCCACTTGCTCTTCATATTGCAGAACCGGCCGATAACCCAACCCTATTGACAAAGGCGTCAGAAAAAATAATGTCATATAAAACACCACAATCACACCTAGCCACAAAAAAATTGCTAGAAAATCATGTGATTCGGTGAAATCACCAAGCCAATCTAAATTTCCAAAAATAAGTTCATAAACAGCCCAATATAATATGATATTGAACGGTAATGTACCAAACAGCAAATAAATGCGGGTAAGCATTTTGGCTCGTCTGCGTGCTGATTCAAACTGTTTTACATAATGACTCAAATACGAGTCATAGTACCTGGCAAAGCCAGTTTCATAAGGCTGATCTTCTTCAAAATGAGTGCCAGTATTAACCATTAAAAAATCTAATTTTATTTTAAGTAATCCGCAGCATCAACTGGCGCACGAGATAACTCATCTGTTTCATAAAATGGTAACATCGTGGCATTTGCATAAGGTGCAATAAGACTTCCAGGAAAAATTTCAATATAATTATTGAGCTCTTTAACAGTTGCATTATAAAAACGCCTCGCAGCCGCAATATGCTCTTCAATTTCGTTATAGGTCATTTGCGCTTTCATCATTTGTCCATCGGCTTTTAGGTCTGGATAATCCTCAACCTGAATCATAAATTTACCCAGTCCACTATCGAGCTTTGCTACATCAGCAAAATGCTGCTCAACTGCTTTGATGTCCGCAAAATCATAATCTTGATCGGCGTTCGCACGCAATGCCGCCACATTAGTAAAGGTGTCTGATTCATGCTCCATATAACGCTCCGCAATTTTTAAAATATTGGGAAGCAAATTACTGCGTTTTTTAAGCTGTACATCAATACCTGAAAGTGCTTCTTTGGCATTGTTTTTTAAGCGAATCATTTTAGCATACATTTGATAGGCAAAAAACAATATGCCTATGACAAGTATGAGTAATAAAGTACCGGCATCCATATTAATCATTCCATCATTACTATTTTCGTAGCAATCAACATATCATACTCTGGGATGTGAAGTAAATTGATTTACCTAAACCCATCTGCCATGCTAAAAGATCATTTATAAATCCTGACATGGATAGGTAGAAGAACATGCAGAGCACGAATAATCTGACAGCTGGTTCACCGAATTAAATGTAACTGTTGCCCCAGAAATACTAATGCCTGTTTCTTTTTTTAGCTTTGCTAATGCTCTAGAAAATGTCTCAGGCTTCATACCAAGACGCGAAGCCAACAATGTTTTATCATACGGAAGATTAAGTATGATAGGCCCCTCCTGATGAGGCTTGCAAAGCCGCAATAAGAAACATCCTATTTTTTGTGGAGCACTTTGTAAATCACGATGCTCAAGCTCTTTATCTTGTTGATTACGATTAGCAGCCATCACATAAAGCATGTGCATAGCAAATGCTTTATCTTCTTCTATAGCATCTTTTAACAACAATAATGGAATACGAATAATGGTTGCGTCTTCTATTGTTTGTGCAGCATGCGGATAAATATTATTGCTAAATATTGCGCCTTCACCAAACATGCTACCCAAGCTTATTACATCAATAATTGCCTCAGCACCGTCTAATGTTTCTCTGAATAATTTTACCCAACCATCAACTATTATATAAAAATAACTAGCCTCATCTTCTTGTAGAAAAATAACCGAACCTTTTGGGTATGTTTTGATCGTTGCCGATGACACAAATTTTTGAATCATTCCCTCATCACAATGCGATAAAAGCGGGTTAGCGGTAAGATCCTGAGAATAAATTTTTAGGGCTTTGGGCATAGACCATAACAAGATTGAGTGTATGAAAATAAAATGATTATTTCATATGAAATTTACTATTTCTTGTCAATAAATTGACTTTTGTCAAATACAATAACGCCTATCAATCGCTAGTATATTTGCGCATTTTTATATTTTTCATGAACATCACATGGCACAAGCGTCCCGATGTTCCGCACACAAAACGAGTGTAAAACTCGTGATGTTTAAAACGAACATACCATTGAAAGAAATGGGTATAGAAGGCTATTTTTATGGAAACATCGCAAACCACACCTCATTATAATAATGAAGTTATCAAAAAATTTACTCTCGCTGCCATTTTTTGGGGAGTTGCAGGATTTACCGTTGGGCTACTTATTGCACTGCAAATGGCATTTCCTGAACTAAATGTTGAGCCCTACCTAACATTTGGCAGATTACGACCTTTGCACACCTCAGCCGTAATATTTGCGTTTGGTGGTAATGTATTATTTGCAACCAGTTATTTTGTTGTTCAACGCACATGCCGTACAAGGTTATGGCACGATGGCTTGGCTGACTTTACATTTTGGGGATATCAGCTTTTTATTCTTATGGCTGGACTTGGTTATCTAGGAGGCATTACGCAAGGAAAAGAGTATGCAGAACCAGAATGGTATGCCGACTTATGGCTAACGGTGGTTTGGGTAGCTTACTTAGTACAATTTCTAATGACACTTACCAAACGTAGGGAGCCTCACATCTATGTAGCAAATTGGTTTTTCTTAGCATTTATCATTACCGTTGCAGTACTTCATTTAGTCAATAATGCATCTATTCCTATTTCTATCACCGATGGCAAGAGCTACCCTTTATGGGGTGGAGTTCAAAGTGCAATGATCCAATGGTGGTACGGACATAATGCGGTTGGCTTTTTTCTTACTGCAGGATTTTTAGGGATTATGTATTATTTTGTTCCTAAACGTGCCGAACGTCCGGTATATTCTTATCGTCTTTCTATTTTACATTTCTGGTCGCTTATCTTTATTTATATTTGGGCAGGCCCCCATCACTTACATTATACAGCTCTACCTGACTGGGCACAAACATTGGGCATGACCTTTTCTATTATCCTTTGGATGCCTAGCTGGGGCGGAATGATCAATGGTGTAATGACATTGTCGGGTGCTTGGCATAAACTACGTGAAGATCCGGTACTCAAATTCATGATCATATCGTTGGCATTTTATGGCATGAGCACATTTGAAGGACCGCTTATGTCCATTAAGGAAGTTAACGCACTCAGCCACTTTACTGACTGGACGATTGGACATGTACATTCTGGTGCACTTGGTTGGGTGGCATTTATTAGCTTTGGCGCCATTTACCACCTTGTACCAGTTCTTTGGAAACGCGAGCGCCTCTATTCACTCAAGCTAGTAAATACCCACCTTTGGATTTCTACCATTGGCATTGTTCTTTACATTACCGCTATGTGGGTCTCTGGCATCATGCAAGGATTAATGTGGCGCTCTTATGACTCTATGGGATTCTTGGAATATTCTTTTGTAGAAACCGTTATGGCCATGCACCCATTTTAT
>CALCTU010000062.1 GCA_937907045.1 uncultured Alphaproteobacteria bacterium | reverse complement strand
TATCAAAAAAATAAACGGCTTTGTTGAAGCAGAAGAATCAGAAATCCTATATTGGACACAATGGCTCACGCACTTACTCAAAATAACCATCGAGCCTACTGCAGCACTGGCCATGGCAGGAGCACACAAATTTTTGCAATCCCAAAACAAACCAAAACGTGTTCTTGTTATATTATCAGGAGGAAATATCTCTACAGATACCCAACAAGCCATTTGGGCACATGATTGCCTGCAAACCATACCAACTTTAATCAAAAACACACCATGAAACGCATCTTGCCACCACTTAATAGCTTACAGGCATTTGAATCTTCCGCTGAGCATTTAAGCTTTACAAAAGCTGCAGACGAGCTTTGCGTCACGCAAGGCGCCATTAGTAAGCAAGTAAAATTACTAGAGAGTTTTTTAGGTACAGCATTATTTATCCGTACATCAAAAGAACTTACACTTACCGATGCAGGCAAAGATTATTATGCCAATATCACCATAGCCATGGATACCATTGAAGATGCTACCAAAGCCATAAACAACGCAACATCTTACGACGATACACTCACTGTTAATGTACTTCCTAGTCTTAGCACTTGCTGGCTCATTCCAATGATTAGTGACTTTAAAGATCAACACCCTGATCTTAAAATACGCATCATAACAGGAAGCGGATTTAGTATTAACATGAAAGAATTGAACGCCGATATTGCAATAAGGGGTAATAATACGCCGTTTGAAGGCGCAGAAAACGAAAAACTTTTTGATGAAGAAATGGCACTTGTATGTAGCCCAGATCTTATCAAAGACAACACCAACATCTCTATTGGCGATATTTGCAATTACACCCTGCTGGAACATTCAAGCCGAACAAATGTATGGCCAAATTGGATGAAATCTGCTGGACTCCCTTACGCCAAGATAGAGCAGACACTGAGCTTTGAACATTTCTTTATGCTTGCCGGCGCTGCCAAGAATGGTCTTGGATTTGCCCTGATACCTCAGTTTTTAATACAACGCTCTCTTGATAGTGGACGCCTCATCAATCCTTTTAATATTACCTATAAAACTGACTTTTCTTATTACCTTCTCTACCCCAAAAAACATCATTCATCGAAAAAAGTTATCGAATTTAATACATGGTTAAAAAATAAAATACACACGCCCTGATTAAGGAGTACCAGATAATGCACCCCATGCTATTACCAAGACTATCTTTTGCAGCAAGGCAGCTCCTCAAGCCTCGTTCTATTCTTAACGCAACTTCCTGGGCAACAGCTTCTGGTAAACAATCAATCTCTGGAACCTCCCAATACCAAAGCACACGACTACTTAGATCACTACAAGAACACCCTTCCATCGAGCATCCTCACTTTTATATGCAATATATTGGCCCAAACCATGCTGGCGATGCCATATTACAACGTGTTTATAACTATAACACAACAGACCCTGACAGCTCATCAACAGCAGGTGAAAATATATCATTGCTAAAACCAGCCTACCACCCACAGCCCTTTGTTGATATTATGTTGGGTTTTTATTTAATGTATTTTTATGGCACCAAAGAAGAACAACACCCTCATGTACATGGCGGCCCAAGATGGGTAATTGTTTATACTGGCTCTAGCGATGCCAGCATATTCATGCAATCGGGTTACAATAGCCTCAATCAACCAATATTATCTGAAATTTCACTTCCCAAACATTCATTATGCAAGGTATTTATTCCAAAAGGCTGCGCCCACATGTTTGGTGGCGAATTAGGAGCACTCTCAATTCATCGTACAGATCCAGAGGAATTAAAAGAAACTTATCCAAAATTATCTAGCACTGAACGTTACAATTTATTAGCTTCCTTTCATAAAACCGACACCACATTGGTGACAGCTCACGCAAATATAGAATTTAAAGCAGCCACCCCCTTAACCGACCTACTCGAAGCAAATGAATATTACCCTACCACTAACCCTATGCTTAACCCACCTGCACAATATTCAGGTTTATTTAAACCACTACCAAACTCTGAAAATGTTTCCAGCATCCTTACCCCCGGCCAAGGTCATGAGCTGCACGTTAAGACTACAATGATATATGATCTTTTATCAGCTATACACAAAGCAGAAAGAATCACCAATCTCACTCAAAGAAACAACAAGGCATTAACTGGCCATATGATATAATAAGCCTTAGTCCAAAACATCGGGCGTTATCGCAAAATACATAATACATGATAGCCCGGTATTACTTAAGTCATAGGCACCACTTGAGACACAGTCAGTCACGCCGTCACCATTTACTGACAAAACCAAACCATAATCTGGCTCTTCATTATCAATCTTCATGTCCACATACATGGCATCAGGCGGCGAGATAGCACCCAACGTCAACAAATCCGTACCACCCGTAGCTTCCGCTTCTCTTCCAAAAAGCAAATAATGATTCGAAAAAGAACTACCTTGGTTATCCGTATAGCTTCCTGGGGAATCCACCCACGCCAAATAATACCCTGCCAACATATATCGGCTTGCAGGCACATTAGTGCCAATAGCAGCATCTGTTCCACTCCCCGAATAGGTACCTGATATCATTTGACTGAGAGACAAGTGATGCCACGCATCATACGCTTCATCGGTAGTATCGATTTTACCGCTCTTATCACCATTAGACGCACTCCCCCAAAATGAACTAGCATTATCGATATCTCCTGGAAGGGCATGATAATGAGCTTCAAAATTATGAATCGCAACAGCATACTCCCTAACCTGAGTAATAACAGCTTGTAATTTTGCTGAATCCATTAACGACTTACCGGCCATAACAACAAGTAATATTAAACCCATCACGGTTATTACAATTGCCATTTCAATAATTGTAAAACCAGAAGACGCTTTGGAACTAGGATGGCTAATTATCATTGCTCTGACCACCCAAATCTACTTGAAGGTCATATTCACTAAGCTTACGATACAAGGTAGACCTACCAATTCCTAAATGCTCTGCCACTTTGGACATATGGCAATTATAATGTTTTAACGCTTGCATAATAACTTCACGTTCAACTTCTTGCAGCGTTTTAAAATTACCATTGGGCTGCTCAAGCTGCAGCATATTAACAGCTTGCTTATGAAGATACTTCTCCAAATGCTCCGCATCATTTAGCTGGTGCTGCCAACTTTGATCAATTTCTTTAATAATTTGAGGGAAATCATCATCGGCCAATACCTTGCGCTCACACAGTGTCACTGCCCGATAAAGAGCATTTTTAAGCTGCCGAACATTTCCTGGCCACTCAAACTTACACAGCATTTGCATAGTGTCACTTTCAATATCCGTAACATGGAGCTTTTCAGATGCAGCAAATTGTTTGATAAAATGCTTTATCAACAACGGAATATCTTGTTTACGCTCCTTTAATGAAGGCACATAGATTGAGCATACATTTAACCGGTAAAACAGGTCTTCCCTAAAACGCCCTTCATGAATTTCATTATTTAAATTCATACTCGTGGCTGTAATAAGCCGAACATCAGGAACATTACCTGATTCTGATAATTCAGTGTCTTGAAGTATACGTGTAATTTTAACTTGAATATCTTTACTGAGAGCTCCAATCTCATCAAAAAATAAAGTACCACCTTCTGCTTCTTTAAACTTACCTTTTGTTGTAAACGAAACATTACCAATATGGCCTTGCGCCTCACCAAAAAGGATAGTCTCCACAAGATGCTCTGGCATAGCACCACAATTAACCGAAACAAACGGTCTATCTTTTCGATCTGAACTGCTATGAATGGCACGCGCCAGCATTTCTTTACCAACTCCAGAACCACCTTCAAGAAGCACTGAGATTGAAGATGAAGCAACTCTTTTTGCCAATGATTTCATTTCTTTCACCACTGGCGTATTACCCAAAATTTCATCAAAACTAACTTCCTGAGTAACATTTGCCCTTATCTTATTAAGGTCATAAGGTCGACTTGGTACAGCCTGACGATTTAATGCACCTTCTATCGACTCCTGTAAACGTGCTGTGCTATCGAGCTTTTTAATATAATCGCACGCCCCCTCTTTCATGGCTTGCACAATCATATCAATATCATTATATCCAGTACGAATAATAAATGGAATATTAGGCCGCTTACTTCTTACCATTTGAAGAACCTTTACCCCATCAATATCGGGCATCGATAGATCCAGCAACACAACATCAACTGCATTACCCTGTTCAGACATCAAATAATCAACAGCCTTCTGACCAGAGTCGATAAATGTAGTATTGTGCTGCATTTTATTACGAATTATGCTCTGCACCACAGCAGCTTGCGTTACGTCATCATCTACCAACAAAACATGGTAAGTCATAGGTGTAAATCCACACAAATTTATGTATCAACTATCCTATTTTAGGACAAGTTGATTAAGAAATGATTAATTAGTAACTGATAAGGCGCTTTATTCACGCGTTGCTGTGATAGAATATCGGTAGAACTCTACCACAGCAACGTGATTTCTCTCGTCTAGTACACGCATAATGTACTTTGGTCCCGCCTCCATGACCATTAATTCAATAACGTGTGACATAGGTTATACCAACCCTTTATTAACAAAAAGTTAACGGTCGGCTTTTTTTTCATTATTTTGGTATTTTTTATAATGTTGAGGCATTTCATACATACATGATGTTGTTACACTAAGGCTGCAGCCTGGGATCCACGTATTTCTAATAACGTCAACATATCCTCATATTCTTTATCGTTAAATACACCTTCTTTATGCAATATAGACGATGCATATGCTAAGCCAGTTTTGATCATTATAATGGCTGCAGCAGGTTCAATGCTATTTGAGGTATATTTTTGCTGAATACTTTGGGCCAATTGGTCAATTTTTCCTGCAGCTGCAGAATTACCATGATTTTTTAGCTGAACGGCACTTTGCTCTAATATATATTTTGCAATAAACTCTATCGCCTCAAGCCCTTTAACTACACTACCTTGTTTTTTCATAGCTGGCTGAAGTGCCAGCACCGTATCAAACAAATCTGCCAAATGCTGCGTAGCTTTAGCGGCAATAAGATATGGATCATCTTGCCCTAAATGACCAATATCATCTCTAGCAAGATTAGTATTGGAACCAAAATCATAAAGCGTATCCACCAATAATGTATGCTTGGAAGCAGAAGAAGCACTATGCCTACTATCAACACGTTCGCGTGCCTGAAGTATCCTTTCACCCACCTGACTAGCAATCAATGCATCCCGCGTTTCTTTTTTAATAAGATTAAGTGCTGAAGCAATTTGGGCAGGGCCAGCAAAAATCTGCTCTTGGGATGCATGACTTCTTATTTCATTCACCGCATCTTGCACGGACTCGGGCAAACTTTCAAGTTGCTGCTGCTCAGCACTTCCTAACTCACCTTCATGGTGAATAAGATTGGCTGCAATTTGCATTTGATCTTCACCAATACCTTGCTCACGCAATAATTCTGTTAACTGTTCAGGGTCAAGCAATTGCTCTACTGGGTCTACATCCCGCCCCATCAGAGCACGCATACCAGCATATACTTGTGTAACTTTTTGTTTATCATAACCAGACAGACTTTCTAACAGTCGGTGTGTTGCCTGGTCAAGTGTCTTCCTGATATCATCACTCATGTGTTGTCCTTTATTTCACACATCATCCATATTGCCAAGTGAGTGTATCATAAGTTGCAAAGAAAACAAAGTAATTCAGGCAAAACAACATTAATATACTTTTACAACCCACTGTTTAAAGTAAATTTATCTACTGCCATTTAACATTCTATATTTACCAAAAAACCACCCCACAAATATGCAACAACACCCCTCTTGCAATACCTCCAACTAACGATGCTGCCGCTTATTGCTCTGAACAGCAATCATATTGCACGGCAAGTTTAGTCTTAACGCACGTTGTAGAATTTACACAACCTGTTCATCCTGATACCCAAAGGTCACAGAACAACAGCAACCGATAGTAGCCCTTCTCATAGTCAGGATTAATTGATCTTACTGTTATTTCATATTACATACTTACACTAAGAGACCACTTCCATAATCTGTATTTATAAAAAACTCATTATGAAAGGGATCTTATGGTAGAAGTAATTTTTGCACAGTAGTAATATGACCAACCAACATCATTTTATTCTTAACTCAATTGACATAGTACCCATCTTACACGCTCAAGAAACCTTTAATAGCGCCCTTGAATCCGCATAGAAGAAGCCAAACCTACAGCGCACTAGACTCCCTAAATGCCCGTTGCATACTTGATACCAATGGGTATACCAAATATTCTGCAAACGTAGCAGAGTCGGTTACAATAAATGCCTGAGTAGGCATACCTGGATACATTTTAATATCTTTTGAGAGCTTATTAAGCTCATCTTCAGTAATTCGAACCCGTACACTATAATATGGCATACGAGTGGCCTCATCTATCAGTAAATCAGGCGAAATATCACTTACCACACCTTCAAGCTTTGGTACAAACCTAGCCTGGTAAGCAGTTAACTGCACTTTAGCATGCTGGCCTTTATAAACACTGTCAATATCGATTGGTTTTAATTTTGCTTCAACAACCAATTCATCATTTTGCGGCACAATATCCATGATTGGAGCACCGGGTGCAACCACCCCACCAATTGTATGATATTTAAGGTTTGTCACCACCCCTGCTCTTGACGCCTTAATCACTGTACGCTCATAAATATCGCGTGCACCAATAAGTTCTTCTTGAATACTTGCAATCACTGTTTCAGATTCACTTAGCAGATCCGATACATCTTGCTGATAATCAGTTTCAATACTTACCATCTGAATATTTGTTTCACTAATAGTCTCTAATGCTTTTGCTATGGATGCATCATACTCACCAAGCCTACCTTTAAGCTCTGAATGCTTACGTTTAATCCCCAAGATACGTGGGCGCTGTTCTAAGCCTTGTTTTAATAACGTTTCTGCCGTTTGAAGCTCTTCATCTAGCAACCCAAGACGTTCTATCGCCGAATCTTTTTGCGCTTTTAGTCCTTCAATTTGTTTTTCAAGCTGAATCACCCGCTGCTGCAATATGCTTACATTTTGCCTGATAGATGCATTACGCACCTCAAACATGGTTGTTTGCGCCTCCATCATGTGCCTAACCTCAGGATCAGACTGGTGCTCAATTAATTGATCATCAAACGTGATAGCACCAACATTACGCTGCTCTGCTATAAGCCTTGAACGCTTTGCTTTTTCTGCTAACAACCGCCACCTTAATAGTTCATACCGAGACTGAGCTTGATCATCTTGCAGCACAACAAGGTCCTGCCCTTCTTCAACCAAATGACCGTCTTTTACTAAAATATCCCTGATAATTCCGCCTTCCAAATGCTGCACCGTTTTTTTATTCGTATCCACCACCACATGGCCATCGGCTATAACCGCTCCTTCAAGTGGCGCCAACACTCCCCATCCAATAAAGCTACCAATTAGTACAATAATGGTCACCACCCCCACGCGTTTGGCCCTAGCAACCTGATCGGTTTTAAGGTCTGCCAAAAAATAACCATACACCGCTTGTATAGCTAATGACACTTCATTGCCCATCCATCTAACCAGATCCGCCAT